>CAIRRW010000326.1 GCA_903881065.1 uncultured Bacteroidota bacterium | reverse complement strand
CTAATGCTGTAATTAACAAATCCTACGGAAATGAGAAAGTTGCTTTAGGAGGTATTCCCGCAAGTATCATTTCTGAGAGCGTTGATATTGATAATGTTTTAATAAGAGCAACAAATATTATTAAATTGGGACTTAATAAAAATGATAATTTATACAAACTAACTTCGCTTGAAATAAAAAAATTATTAGATGAGAAATCAGGTTAGTGTAATATACAGAAATGTGTTTTTGTATCGATTTGCGATGAATCTTTTATATACCGGTGGTTACAAAACAAGATTCTATAAAGTAATTAAACTGATAAAAGAGATAAAACCTGCTGATATTTTAGAATTATGTTTTGGTGATATTATCATTGCTGAATTTTGTAATGAAAACAATATAAAATGGACTGGATTTGATTTGAACGAACATTTTATTTTTAAAGCAAAATGCAAGAAATTTAACGTTAAAATGGTCGATTTATCTGCTGTTTCATCTTTTCAAAAATCAGAAATATGTTTAATGATTGGTTCTTTATACCATTTTCACGATGAAATTAACTCCTTGCTTTCAAAGATGTTAAGTTCATCAAAAACAATTATCATCTCGGAACCGATAAAAAATTTATCTGATAGAAAGAATATTATTGGCTTGATTGCTAGGAAATCAGCTAATGCAGGTAAAGGAGAAGTGCCTTTCAGATACAATGAAGTTACTTTCCTTAAAATGTTAAATGAGGAAAGCAGAAAATTAAGTTTCCAATATAAAATTATTGATTATTATAAAAAGGATATTATTATTGCAATTGAGAAAAATGGAAAGAATTAAAATTAGCATAATAATTCCCGTTTTTAATTCTGAAGAATGTCTGGAGGAATTAAATAATCAAATAGAAAAATCATTAGCTGGTTTCCATTCGTATGAGTTAATCTTGGTGAATGATAAAAGCAATGATGATAGCTGGAAAATAATTTGTGAGATATGTAAAAAAAACAATAAAGCAATAGGAATAAGTTTACGAAAGAATGCGGGACAGGATAATGCCATAATGGCCGGTTTAAAGATTTCTAAAGGTGAATACATCATCATTATGGATGATGATTTACAACATTCTCCAAATGATATATTAAAATTATATGACGAATGCATCAAAGGATATGATGTTTGTTTCGGTTTATTTCAAAAGAAAAAACAAAAATTGTGGAAGAATATTGGTAGTTGGTTTAATGGTAAATTATCAGAAAAACTTTTATCCAAACCAAAAGGAATATATCTGTCTCCCTTTAAAGTAATAAAAAGCGAAATTGGGAAAGAAATCATTGAATATAATGGACCATATCCATATATTGATGCTTTGCTTTTATCTATTACTGATAACATTACTCAAATACCAATTGATCACCATGCGCGATATAAGGGGCGAAGTAGGTTTAATTTTTTCAATTCGTTTTCTGTGTTTCTTAAACATTCAACTGGGTATTCCATCTATCCATTGCGACTCGCGATATATATAGGTTTTACTGCAGCGTTTTTAGCAATTATTTATGGATGTTATACATTATATGATTATTTTAATGGCTCAGGAAAAGTGGAGGGTTGGGAATCTACAGTATTGTTAATTATTCTTTTCGGTGGAATTATTTTGATTTGTCTTGGAATAATTGGTGAATATGTAGGTAGAATATTTTTAACAATAAATAAAAAACCGCAGTATACAATTGAACGAATAGTAAGTAAAAAAATTGCAGATAATAATCTTGATAAAAGGAATTGTTCTAATGCTGATAATGATTAATTCGCTTCAAAATAAGTATGGATATACCATTTAATAAACCTTTTTTAACAGGGAAAGAGATTGTGTATATTAAACAGGTGCTCTCTACTGGTAAATTTTCTGGCGATGGCGTTTATACAGCTAAATGTCATGAATTCTTTGAAAAGGATTATGGTTTTAAAAAGGTATTACTAACAACTTCTTGTACAGACGCTTTGGAGATGGCTGCAATACTTTTGGACATTAAAGAAGGAGATGAAGTTATTGCGCCTTCTTTTACTTTTGTTTCCACAGTAAATGCTTTTGTTTTGAGAGGAGCAAAAATTGTTTTTGCTGATAGTAATCTTGAAAATCCAAATATTGATCCTGAAAATCTTGAAAGTTTAATTACTTCCAAAACCAAAGTGATCGTACCTGTTCATTATGCAGGCATAGCCTGTGATATGGACAGAATTATGGCATTAGCAAATAAGTATAATTTATATGTAGTAGAAGACGCAGCGCTTGCAATAGATAGTTATTATAAAAATCAAAGGTTAGGTAGTATAGGTCATTTGGCGGCTTTTTCATTTCATGAAACAAAAAATATTATTTCAGGTGAAGGTGGTATGCTAGTCATAAATGATGAACGATTCATAAAACGAGCAGAGATAATTCGTGAAAAAGGGACAAATCGATCTGCATTTTATAGAGGTGAAGTTAACAAATATGGATGGATGGACATTGGTTCTTCATTCTTACCATCAGAAATTACTGCAGCCTTTCTATATTCTCAACTTGATGGATTGGAAAATATTCAGAAAAAAAGAAAACATATATGGAGAAAATATATGGAAGGACTTGAAGAACTAGAAGCTAGTGGAGTAGTTCGTCTGCCTGTTATTCCTGATTATGCTACCAACAATGCGAATATATTTTACATGATTTGCAAGAGTTTACAACAAAGAACCGATTTAATGAAAGTACTTGCAGAGAATGGCATAGCTTCAGCTTTTCATTATTTAAGTTTACATAAAAGCCCTTATTATGATTCCAAGCATGGTGGTAGAGAACTAACAATGGCTGATAATTATGCTAATTGTTTGTTGAGACTGCCACTTTATTATGAATTAACAGATATTCAAATTAGTCGCATTGTAGCTGTAATAAAAGTTTTTTTTAAATCTTAACTTAAAATTAAATTGATGAAATTAATTTCTGTAATAATACCTTGTTACAATGCAGAGAAGTACATTGCTGAATGTTTGGATTCAATTATTAATCAAACTTATTCCTGTTGGGAAATAATTTGTGTTAATGATGGTTCTAAAGATAGCACTTTAAATATATTAGAACGGTACAGAAACGAAAATCAGGAAAATATAGCTGTTATTTCTGTTCCGAATGGAGGAGCATCTGCGGCAAGGAATGTCGGGTTAAAAATAGCAAAAGGAGATTATATTCAATTTATTGACGCGGATGATTTAATTACTCCTGATAAATTTGAAAAGCAAATAGCTGGGTTCTTAGATGGAATTGATGTAGTAGTATCTGACCGAGTTCTGAAAAACGTTGATTTAACTATTACACTTGACAACTACTATTTCCCTGAGATTAACGAAAATTCACTTCAAACATCCATAACAAAAATCATCATTACTGGAAATCCGATTTATCGAAAACAAATAGTTATAGATTTAGGAGGGTATGATGAAAGTTTAAAGTCATCGCAGGATTGGGACTTTCATATTCGTTTAGTCTTAGCAGGATATAATATAAAATATATTCCTGGAATATTTTATATTAATAGAAAAGTGGACGGATCTATTTCAAGCAATTGGATTAAGGTAGGTATTGACGCAGCTGAATTAATCGTTAACTTGAAATCACAACTTGAACAATCTCCTTTATTAAATGAACCAACCCGGCAACATTTGGCTCAAATATATATGAACTCGACGATTTTCTG
>CAIRRW010000325.1 GCA_903881065.1 uncultured Bacteroidota bacterium | reverse complement strand
GTTATAGAATTTCCGACAAATAATTTTACGAGTTTATCGTTTCTTTTCATTTTGATTAAAATATCCTCCTTGAATATCAACATGTTATAAATTTTCGATTTATATCCTTACGCTTTTTTGTTCGTTTCTTCCACAAAGCTTTTCAAGAGTGTAAAAAAGCTTTTGCACAATGTTGAAAACCTTTTCGACAGTCTTGAGAGCCTTTTTGATGTTGTCGAATAGCTTTTCAAAGGTGTCGAAAGTCTAAATGGAGTTTTTGGCTGTTTTCGCCTTCTTATATAGGCTGGTTTTAAGAGATTAAATACCTTATTTTGAATGTATTATAGAGATCTTGGAAGGGAAATTTTAAATTGAATAGAAGTATTCAGAATGCATTTATCGATTTCAAGAATCAAAACAAAAGTGCTTTATCGTTTTTAAGAATAATATAATTAACAAAAGTATCTTTGTAATGATTGACGAAATTATAAAAATGTAATATTGGAAGTCGAAATTTACTGCATTAATATTTCCGTATCTCAATTATTAATCCCAATTTTGACTACTCTAATTCTAACATTAATGAAGAAAATAATTACTCTATTTTTTTTAATTATTATTTTGTTTGCAGGCAGGGCTTCGGCTCAGGATGCCGACATGCCGGATACTGGAATTATTAATACGATTGAAGTTGAAAATCCTCATCTGGAAGCCGCCGCAAAGGCAACGATGCCGGGCAGGCAGGTGGACAGTACCTATATAGCCTGCGACAGCCTCACAAGTACTTTGGCTGGCGGCAATGGTTTGCAGGGTACGATGTTCGATGTTACTGCTCTTTCGGTAACAGGACCTGTGACGATTACCGGTTTTGATGTTAGTTTGAGTGATACATGCGGGTTTATAGTGTATTACCATGCCGGAACGTATGTGGGCACTGAAAATACTCCTTCGGCATGGACAATTATTTATTATACCGATACGCTGAATGCTTTGCCGCTTGGTGCTCCTACTCTTATTACGCTTCCTTCTTTTTTAAATATTCCGTCGGGACAAACCTATGCTTTTTACCTTACTTCGAAAACTGCAAATGTGATACAAAACTATACTGTTGGCACTTCTGCGGGAGCGATGTATGCACATGATAATAATTTACTGTTCAGGCAGGGATGCGGTATTAAATATCCGTTTTCGGGAACGCCGTATTCGCCGCGTATCTGGAACGGGCGGATACATTATTGCTATACTGATGTGGTGGGCGTTGATGAATTATCGATGGCTAAAGTAACTGCTAGTGCGGCTCCTAATCCGTTCGTGAATTCGACTGTTATTACTATCGGAGGAAAAACACCGAAGGATTATTCGCTTAAAATATATGATGTGCTTGGCAAAATGGTGAATGAAATAAAAAATATTAATACTGCTGAAGTAACTATAAACAAAGGGAAATTGAGTGACGGAATGTATTATTACAGGTTGTATGACAAGGACGAAATGGTAGCGAATGGGAAGTTAATAATAGAGTAAAACGATGCCATGCAATTTTCTTTTGAATTTAAAATAGATGAAACAATGATAAACCATACGGTAACAGAACGATTTTTGAGATATGTAAAGATAGATACGCAGAGTGACCCCACTTCACCTACGTGCCCAAGTACTGAGAAACAAAAGGATTTGGGAAGGGTGCTGGTTCAGGAACTTCTGGATATGGGCGTGAAGGATGCGCACATGGATGAAAACGGTTATGTGTACGGCACGATAGAAAGTAATACAGAGAAGAAAGTTCCTGTAATTTGTTTTTGTTCGCACATGGATACTTCGCCTGACTGCTCGGGAAAGAATGTGAATCCGCAGGTTCACAGGAATTATGACGGCAAGGATATTGCTCTTATAAATGATGCTTCGCAAATAATAAAAGTGAGCGAACATCCGTCGTTGCTCAAACAGACAGGCAATGATATTATTACAACTGACGGAACTACTTTGCTTGGCGCAGATAACAAGGCCGGTATAGCCGAAATAATGGATGCTGCAAATCATCTGATGTCGCGCCCTGACAAAAAACATGGTACCATAAAAATATTATTTACACCTGACGAAGAGATAGGAAGAGGCGCTGATAAAGCGGATTTGAAGAAGCTGGGTGCCGACTATGGATATACTATTGACGGTGAAGAACTGGGACATATTGAGAATGAAACATTTTCTGCCGATGGGCTGACTATCAATATTCATGGGGTAAGCACGCATCCAGGCTTTGCGAAAAACAAGATGGAAAGTGCCATTAAAATTGCTTCGGAAATAGTGGCTGCATTGCCTGATGATGAGATGAGCCCTGAAAGTACAGAGAAAATGCAATCTTTTGTACACCCTGTATCTATTACCGGTGCTGTGGAGGAAGCAACAATACAATTTATTATTCGTGCTTTTGATGAGGCTGCATTAAAAAGACAGGAAGATTTTTTGAAACAGTTAACCGAAGTTATTATTAAAGCATACCCTCATTCTACCTATGATATTGTTATCAAGAATCAATACAGGAACATGAAAGAAGTGCTTGATAAAAACCCTGCAATAGTTGAAAATGCTATGGAAGCAGTGAGAAGAGCCGGTGTTGAACCGGTACTGTCAAGCATTCGCGGAGGAACTGACGGTTCCCGTTTTTCGTATATGGGATTGCCTTGTCCTAATATTTTTGCCGGCGAACATGCTTTTCATTCGAAACATGAATGGGTTTCGGTTCAGGATATGGAAAAAGCAGTGTCCACAATAGTTAATCTTGCTATGGTTTGGGAGGAGCGAAGTTAATAACTACCTTTGCCCTCTATGTCTTTCAAAAAATCCACAGTTAAATTATCTGATACAAAGCAGTTCTCGAAATTGATAGTAGATTATGTCAATGGAGATGAAGCGTTGCGTAAATTCTATGCCTACTCCCCTGCTCTATCTTCCTTTAAACAAGTGATTGAAGACAAATCAAAGGAAAATATTAATCGTAAATTATTGGTTGAAGTTTTAACAGAACAATACGAAAAAACAGGAATTACAGATTACAAATTACAGATTACAAATTTGCTCGGTGAAAATACTTATACTGTCTGTACCGGTCATCAGTTGTGCCTTTTCACAGGTCCTCTATATTTTATTTACAAGATTATAACTACAATTAATCTTGCGGAGGAATTAAAAAAGCACTATCCAAAATACAATTTTGTCCCTGTTTATTGGATGGCTTCCGAAGACCACGACTTTGAAGAAGTGAGCAGTATTAATTTATTCGGCAAAAAAGTAAGCTGGGATAATCCTTCAGCCAAAGGTGCTGTAGGGCGTTTGAATACTGAATCAATATCAATTGTTATTGATGAATTGAAACAAATTGTTGGCGATTCGGCGAATGCAAAGGAATTAATGGAGCTGTTTACAACTGCTTATTTAAAACATACTAACCTTGCAGATGCCACCCGTTACCTTGTTCATACACTGTTTCAGGAATACAGTTTAATTATTCTTGATGCTGATGATGCACGTTTAAAGAATGAATTTATTGCTATTATAAAAGATGATATTACCAACAATACTAATTTTCATCTTGTAAATAAAACCATAGAAGAGTTGAAACAAGCGGGTTTCGGCGCACAGGTAAATCCTCGTGAGATAAATATATTTGAGTTATCAGATAATAACAGGGTGAGAATTGAGCATAACAACAATGAAACATTAAACCTAAAACCGGAAGCGTACAGCCCGAATGTGGTGTTGCGCCCGCTCTATCAGCAAAAAATATTACCTAACTTAGCATACATTGGCGGTCCGGGTGAACTGGCTTACTGGCTTGAATATAAATC
>CAIRRW010000324.1 GCA_903881065.1 uncultured Bacteroidota bacterium | reverse complement strand
GCACTTCAGTTGGAGCTATGATTAGAGAAGCCGAGCACGCTCAAAGCAAATCGAATTTCATTCATAAAATGTCTATTGCTCAAAAAGAGATTAATGAAAGTAGAACTATTAATGGAAACTGAATATATAAACAAACAAGTTTTTAAAAGTATGAATAACGATGCTGTTGAATTAATAAAACTTATCACCAGTAGTATTAAAACAGCTAAAGTTAATGGTTAAGGAGAATATTAACCTTTAACCATTCATAATTAACCATTAATATTCCATCTTTATAAAATCTTTATACCCTACTCCCTCTTCTTTATATTAACGTTATAACCAATGCCCGACCTTTGTATTCTAATTCTATGTTATGAATACTGAAAGTTCAATTCACAAAAAAATCACGGCTGCCTCTCTGCTTGTTGCATTGGGTATTATTTATGGAGACATTGGTACCAGTCCGTTATATGTTCTAACGGGTGTTATTGGCGACCGCAACATTGACGAAATGCTAGTATATGGCGGAGTTTCTTGTATCTTTTGGACGTTAGTTTTGCAAACCACTGTAAAGTACGTATGGCTAACATTAATGGCAGATAATCAGGGTGAAGGTGGTATCTTTTCGCTTTATGCACTGGTACGCCGTTATGGCAAAAAGCTGGTGATACCAACAATTTTAGGTGCTACTACGCTTTTGGCAGACGGAATTATTACTCCTCCAATATCTGTAGCATCCGCAGTGGAAGGCTTAAATATGATAATTCCCAATATCCCTTCTGTGCCTATTGTGGTGGTTATTCTTTCACTTCTCTTTTTCTTCCAGCGTTTCGGAACACAGAAAATTGGAACTGTTTTTGGCCCGATTATGTTTGTTTGGTTTTTAATGTTATTAGTACTTGGTGTATCAGAACTGATGTATTTTCCGAATGTTATAAAAGCGTTGAATCCTTATTATGGCTTTCAGCTGCTTACTAAGTATCCGAAAGGATTCTGGCTTTTGGGAGGTGTGTTTCTTGCTACCACAGGTGCCGAAGCGTTGTATTCCGACCTTGGCCATTGTGGCAGAAAGAATATTCGTATCACATGGGGATTTGTTAAAGTTTGTCTGGTAGTAAATTATCTTGGTCAGGCTGCATGGCTGCTGCATCAAGGTTCGGATAAATTAACAGGTAGAAATCCGTTTTTTGAGATGATGCCACACTGGTTTTTACTCTCCGGAATTATAATAGCCACTGCAGCCACCATCATTGCATCACAGGCGCTTATCAGTGGTAGTTATACGTTAATCAGCGAAGCTATGAATCTTAACTTCTGGCCGCGAGTTACTATCAGACAGCCTTCCGAACTCAAAGGTCAGATATATATCCCGAGTGTTAATACTATACTTTGGTTTGGCTGCATATTAATGATTCTGTATTTCCAAACCTCCGAACACATGACCGCTGCGTATGGCTTCTCTATTACCATTGCAATGATGATGACAACGATATTACTCAGTTACTTCCTTATCTATAAATTAAAGTGGAATAAGATTTTTGTTGCACTGATATTGCTTGTTTTTTCAACTGTCGAATTTTCTTTCTTCCTTGCTAATGTGGCGAAGATAAAAGAACGCTGGATGTTTTTATTTTTCGAGTTGTTTATTTTTATGACCATGTACGTATGGTATTATGCACGTAAAATAAATAACAAATTCACTCACTTTGTTGAACTGGGAAAACATACTACACAGATTAAAGAATTAAGCGAGGATGATTCTATTCCCAAATTCTCCACGCATCTTATTTATCTTACCAAAGCAAATAACAGAAATGAAATTGAGGATAAAATCATCAATTCCATCTTTTCCAAGAAACCAAAAAGGGCCGATGTATACTGGTTTCTGCATATTCACCGTACCGAACAGCCATATACATTAAGTTATGATGTATCTGAACTTATTGATGATAAAGTAATAAAAATAAATATCAATGTAGGGTTCCGCATTCAGCCCCGAACAGAAATGTACTTCAAAATGATTGTTCATGAGTTGGTGAAAAACAAGGAGCTTAATCTTCATATTCGCCCAGATGGCTCCACCAAGTATAATAATGAACCTGATTTTAAATTTATTGTTATAGAGAAATTCCTATCCGTGGAAAATGAATTTGCTTTGAGAGAAGGATTAATCCTTCAATCGTATTTTTTCCTGAAACACCTCGGACAAAGCGATGAAAAAGCATTTGGATTGGATAAGAGCGATGTGGAAGTGGAACAGATACCATTTGTATATCACCCATCATCAAATATTGTATTAGTAAGAAATGAAAAAAGCAATAGTTAGTTATTTACTGTTTCATTCGCTTCTTTGTTGTTCTTTGTCAGCTCAAACAACCGTTACAGGTATCTATCTTTCAGCAGCTGATTATATAAATAACAAGGTTTCATTTGAAACATCACTCGATAATAAAACGAAAATAAAGCTGAATACTTTTGTTAATAAGCCTTATATCACTATTATTAACAATGGAAAAGAGACAAGGTTAAGCAAAGATTCTATTTTTGGATACAGTGATTCAAAACAAATCAACTTCCGATACAATAAAGAAGATAAAAGGTTTTATAAAATAATTGAAAATAAAGTCAAGGTGGTTTACAGCACCGCCGTTCCTGTACTTACGCCCAAAGGCAATGCTTTACAGTTGACTACACGTTATTATTATAGCAACACATTAACATCAGCAATACTGCCTTTAACCAATAATTCAAAAAAATGAAAAAAACATTATTTACTTTATTAATTGCATCTGCATTACATTCATTTGCACAGAAAGATTCCATTAAATCGCAGATTCCTTTTGAAGGACAGGATGCTACCTGGCAAAACGGCAGCGACAGAAGAGATTCATCTTTGCTCCAGACAAAATATTTTACACCTGCTGTAATGGTTGATGTAAACTATACCTATTCGGGCAACAACCCTATTGACCATACTGTTGTTGGCTCCACGGCTTTGGCACGAAATAACGAAATGGAAGTGTCGAGTGTGAACTTAGGCGGCGATTTTTATTACGACGGTGCACGCGGACGCATCATGACACAGTTTGGAACACGCTCCACCATTGTACCACGTAATGATTACAGTGTTTATCGCGGACAATATGATTTGGCAAATGTATATAGATATATCAGCGAAGGCTATGCCGGATACCATTTCAATGCCATGCACGGTATCAATGTAGATGCAGGTATGTTTATGTCGTATGTAGGGCTCAACTCCTATTATCAGGTGGAAAACTGGGAATATCAAGCTTCGTTTACTTCTGATAATACCCCTTGGTTTTTCAATGGGCTGCGTGTTCAGCTGTTTCCTTCGGCCAAATTAAAGATTGAATTATGGGCAATTAATGGTTGGCAGAGCTATGGCATGTTTAACGAAATGCCGGGTGTGGGCGGCAATATTACCTGGTGCCCTAATGAAAACATTAAATTGCTCACCAACGATTATTGGGGAAGCGATGCTGCCGGTTTGCCGGGCAGACATCGGTTTCATTCCGATAACAGTTTTCTGTTTAGATATTATCACAACAAGACCTCCAAAGGATTAAGTCAGGCGGCATTATCGCTTACCGGAGATGTAGGTTTTGAAAAGGGTGATGGTGTAAATGGCTTTAAATCGGATACTTCCTTCAATGGAAAAGGGCCGGCACAATACTTTGCTAGTATCATGTTTTATAACCGAATCTGGTTCCATCATAATAAATTTGCCTGGACCATTGGCGGAGGATACATGAATAATCCAGGACGATATCTGGTATTATTGCCTACCGGAGATGCCAGCCCATTGCCTAATCCAACTAATCCTACTCAAACTGCAGGCACTCATCCTTTCAGTGCCAATCCCGGCGATGCCTTTGAAGGCTGGGATGCTTCTACAAATGTTGAATGGATGCCTAATCAAAGCATTAGTTTTAGAGTGGAGTTTGTTCATCGCGAATCAACAGTACCGTACTTTGCCGGACAAGGCGGCGTTACCTCTCCTTCGGGATATACAACCACAGGTATTCCCGCTAGCTGGGCACCTGATTTGATGAAAGCAGAAAATAGAATAATTTTCTGCGTATTATTCAGGATTTAGTTTTACAAATTATTCTAAACCAATAAAGCGGTTGTTTCAGAAATTCTTAAACAACCGCATTATTAATTTTATACCTTTATACTTACTATATTACCATCTATAAATTATACCACCTGTAAAAATACTACCTGGCTCCATTTGGTATAACCATCTTTTAACAGTCCGCAGTAGCGGAAGAAATAGATTGTAAGCGGTGTTAGCCATTTACTAATGTTTTTTATACACAGAGGGTGATAAAACAATAATCGAATAAAAAACAATCCTCTTAAAAACTCCTGTTAATTAACGTGCTAACAGGAGTTTCTTCGTTTAACCTACACCTTATTCCATAGCTATATAATCCTATCAAAAAGGTACTTTAGGATGAGTTTTCCTTATTCTTTGAAATTACGATTATTGATAATGAAATTTAAAGCTCTTGAATTATTTATATGATATAAGTCATATATCATAATCCATTGGAAGTCTAAAATTAGACTATTTTTACAAATGATTAACAATGTGCTTACTTAGTACAATTATTTTGAATTGCAGCGAACTCCATAAAGTAATAGATAATATAAACATGTACGAAAACAATAATTATAAATAACAATCAATAATCAATAAGCCCTAGCTCAATCACGGTAAATGAGTATTAAATATGAAAAAACTAATTACAATCACAGTATTCTTAATTCTTAATTCTGCATTCATAATTTTAAGAGCTCAATCGCCGAATGCTATCCCTTACCAAGCCGTTGCTCGAAATACAACCGGTAACCTAATTGCAAATCAAAACATTTCGTTACGATTTACAATTCTCGATGGCTCTGCTTCAGGAACTGTTGTTTATCAGGAGACACAAACTGCAACCACCAACTCTCTAGGGTTATTTGTAGTGAATATAGGACAAGGAACTCCTGTTACTGGAAATTTCTCTACAATAAACTGGGGCGGAGGAAACAAATTTACACAAGTTGAACTTGATGTGGCCGGAGGTACCTCCTTTACTAATATGGGAACTTCCCAAATGTTATCTGTGCCTTATTCATTGTATTCAGCTCACAGTGGTGATGCTGTTCAGAAAGCAACCTATCGTTACGCAACTTTTCATACGTATGATCAAAATGGTTGGATAGCCGGAAATGACGCTACGTTATTTGGAGGGGTAAACCCTTCAACATGGACTGATGGAAGTGCGTTAGCTTTTCAAATGTCCGCTGACAAAGAAGTCCTGAGAACATTATTTCAGAAAAAAGGATATGCAGGAGCAAATGCAATGATTATAAGTGATGTGTTTTCTGAATACAGTTCTACTGACGGTGAAGTATGTGTTGTATTGTTCAGAATTACCAATAACAGTGGTTCTGCAATAACTTGGACACCTACGTTTTATTATTCAGCTTATTCAGGGTGGGGCGAAATGGCGAGTATCTCCGTTAATGGAGCCAATACCTGGAGTTCCGGCACTACAGGTACAGCTACTGTTCCTTTATCTATCCCTGCTGGCGGAGTAACTTCGGTTATCTTCGTTTCCACTGGTTCCACCCCTGTATCAACTGGTAGCACTTCGGTTCGTTCAAACCGCTTACTATTTTATAATAATAGTTTAACCCTACCTGCAGGATTACAATTTGTGGATGATTTAGACACTGCAACCGGAGGATGGGGACAATAACTAATTAATATGAATTAATATGAACAAGAAAATATTTTTACTGTTTTTGTTGCTTGCAACATTTCAGTATTCACATACTCAAACGCTAAGTCCTACAGTAACTCCAACTAATGGAGGATATTACAATGCCGGCGGAAATTCATTAAGCTGGACTATGGGCGAAACGTACAACACTACTTTATCCGGAGGAAACAATATGCTTACACAAGGGCAGCAGCAGCCCTATATTGCTCCAACATCTGTTATTTCAGGTACTCAGTCAATATGTGCAGGTGCAGCTTCCGGAAATATAACGGTTGCTTTAACAGGCACTCCTCCCTGGAGCATAACCTATTCTGATGGGATAACACCAGTAACAGTATCAGGAATTATGGCATCCCCATATACGTTTACCGTTAGTCCGGCATCTACCAGTACTTATTCTATTTCAGCAGTAAACGATGCTAATTCTTCTGCTCAATCAGGAGGTAATACAGGAAGTGCTGTGGTTACTGTTAATACAATTCCTCCTTCTCCTGCGGCAATACTTGGCAATAGTGCAATATGCGGCAACACCTCATCTTCATTTACAGTAGCGGCAGTTGCAGGAGCAACCTCTTATACATGGACATTGCCTACTGGATGGTCAGGCACAAGTACTATCGATACTATAAATACCATCGTTTCCACAACTGGCGGAATAGTTACTGTAACAGCTAATAATGTTTGTGGCATTAGCGGTGTACAAACATTTACAATAAGTGTAAACAATATTCCTGCACAACCTACTTCTATAAGCGGAGTAACGCAGCTTTGCAACAATTCGCCCTCCATCTATTATGTAACGCATGATAATACCGCTTCAAGTTATACTTGGCTATTACCGACAAGCTGGACGGGAAGTTCAACTACTGATTCAATTACAGCTACAGCTGCTGCTACAAGCGGTGTAATTTCGGTAACAGCAACTAATGGTTGCGGTACTAGTAATCCAAGCACCTTAAATGTGGTGGGCAATGCTATTCCCATAGTTACTGTTTCGGCATTTGGAACTGTATGTCATAATCTTACTACGTTCACCCTGTCGGGAGGAAGCCCGGCTGGTGGTACCTATGGAGGAACAGCAGTAAATTCAAATCTTTTTGATCCATCAGTTGCAGGTTTAGGTAATCACTTTATTACTTACACAGTTACTAACGGTGCCTGCATTCGTTCCGATTCGGCAACTATTACGGTTGTTAATTGCACAGGAATTAATTCTATTTCAGTTAATAATAACATTGATATTTATCCAAATCCTACATCAAATGAATTTACCATTTCCATTGGTAATGCACAAACAAGTTTAGGCAATAATCAATTAATAATGGAAATGGTTGATGTGCTAGGTAAGCAAGTAATTCAATCCACCTTGCTTGATTTGTCGAAAGACAATAAAATAAATATAGAGCAGTTAAACACCGGAATCTATTTTGTAAGATTGATTGACAAAGACAATAATATAGTCTACTCTCAAAAAATTATTAAACAATAAAGAATACTATCTTTAATCATTAAAAAACTCCTGTTAGCATTTTAACTAACAGGAGTTTTTTTTCGTTTACACTTCCCTCCTACTACAATCACAAACTACTAATTATACCACCTGTATAAATATTACCTGGCTCCATTTGGTATAACCGTCTTTTAGCAGTGCGCGATAGCGAAAGAAATAGATGGTACCCGGTGTTAGCCCTTTCACTAATGTTTTTGCCTGTAATGTACCATCAATATCATCAGTCCAGGTTTTGGAGTCCAAGCTTTTCTGCCATTCGTAAGAAGCACGTTTGGCTAAAGCTGTTCCTACCAATAGTATTTCGCCCGACAGTTCACCATATTTAGCGGCAAGAGGTGCTTTCACGTGTTTGCCATTTACTTTTGCATCGAACCCTGCATTTAATATAATATCAAGGGCTGTGGTAGCATTAAGTGATTTATCGGCCAGATTCTGTACAAAAGCCATCACATCAATTTTGTCCTGAACTACCACGTCATACAGCAGGTTGCGCTTGGCTACCGAGCCTTTTACTTTGGTGTCCGACAGCGTTTTGCCGGCTACCAGCAAGTCGGTATCTTTACTAACCTCTATTAACGGAGGATCTACCGCACCATAGGTAGCGAGGTCTGCTCCCATCATTAATAATATTACTCTTATCCTTGCAATAAAATCGGATAATTTTTTGAGTTTG
>CAIRRW010000323.1 GCA_903881065.1 uncultured Bacteroidota bacterium | reverse complement strand
TAAATTCTGCAATCAAACTTACTGCTGCATCTACATCCAATAAATTATTATATGATAATTCTTTTCCGCTTAGCTTAGTAAACATCTCCTCTAAATTGCCATAGAAAACGCCCTTTTGATGCGGATTTTCGCCGTAACGCAAAATAGTTGACTGCTGAATACTTTGTTTGAAAACATTTTCTGCGGTATCGAAATAATTGAATATTGCTGTGTCGTAATGCGAAGAAGTATTAAAAGCTATTGTGGCAAGCATCTTTCTGTCCTGCAATGTGGAAGCACCTTGTTGCTCCATTAATATTTTTTTTAGCAATAAAGTGTATTCATTTTTTGAGGAAATAATAACTACATCTTTAAAGTTTTTTGCTGCCGCTCTTATCAAAGAAATCCCTCCTATATCTATTTTCTCAATTATCGATTCTTCCGAAGCACCTGAAGCTACGGTCTCTTCGAAAGGATATAAATCTACAACTACCAGGTCTATTTCCGGTATTTCGAATTCTTCCAATTGGTCTATGTCGCTTTGCAATTCACGTCTGCTAAGTATCCCTCCGAAAATTTTTGGGTGCAACGTTTTAACTCTTCCTCCCAAAATAGAAGGGTAAGAAGTCAACGTTTCCACTGGAGTAACTGCAACTCCAAGCTTTTCAATAAATTCCTGAGTACCTCCTGTACTAAATATTTTAACTCCCAATTCACTCAATCGCTGAATTATCGGTTCCAAATTATCTTTGTAATAGACAGAAATCAGCGCATTCTTTATATTTTTCACCCTTTTTACTTGTTTTTAAATTTTCTCACGCAAAAATAGGAAATATTATAAGGCAAATACCGTAAAGTTTAATTATTGATACTGTATTTAAGTAACTAGGCGGGATGAGGTAAAGAGAAGTATTTTCACTATTATCTAACAATTTTCACTCTGTTTTACAAATAAGGCATAAATCCACTAAAAAGTGTCAATTCTCTTTTCAAGTGCATTATTACTTTGCAAAGTTTCGAATCCTTTATATTCTATTGATTTTATTATTGCTTCCTCAAGGTTCAGTTCTGATTGTTTTTGATAGTAAGAAATCTTCTTTTGCATTAATATTTCAGCAAGATATTCCTGTTCTGTCTGTCCGGGAGTAGGAACAAAAACAGCCTTCTTACCAAGAGTCGATAAGTCCATAACAGTAGAATAACCGGAACGTGCAATTATTATTTTGGATTGAAGTATTGTTACCTGCATTTCATCTGCTCTTAAATGATTTACAATTTCCAGATTTCCTTTTGTATCTTTTTTAATTTTATCGTCTGTTTTTCCACAGACAATTATTGCTCTCAAATTAGTTTTAAGAAGTTGTTCTGTAATCAATGTTTCAAATATTGTTCGTTGTGGTTCAGGCCCTGAGATGATTGCCATGATTTCGTAATTGACTTTTGAATTTTCTTCATTCCCTTTAGTAAATCGAGAAAGTGTTCCAACAAAATATGCTTTTTTCGGAAGAGAATATTTATGCGATAAATCTCCAGACAAATTAGTTGCTCCTTCTTCATCAGGAATCCAGCATTCATTATATTTATTGATAAAGAACAAATTAATTTTATGCAACAATCCCTCTCCAAATGGAGATTTGATCATTAACTGATGTGTGATGAATACAGTTTTTATTCCTTTATTCCATAAACCAAAACGGTTATCTGAAATAACTATATCAATCTTCTTGTCTTTTATAATTCGCTTTAAAGCCCTATGTTCTTTATATATTCCGGTAAATATTTTTGGCATAGAAGTTATCATCTTCCAAATCATTGACCCGTTTTCCGGATAATTTATTGAGTAGCTTTTGAAAGAAATAAACTCCAAATCGGGAAACTCCGCTTTAAGAAGTTCCAAAGGACGACCATCTGCAGCAATAATTACATCTAATTCTTTTTTCAGCAATAAACGAATAATAGGGATGCAGCGAGAAGCGTGTCCCAAGCCCCAATCCAGAGGAGCAATTAATATTCGTTGTTTATGAGGCATTAATTTTTATTTTTGTAAAAATAAGAATATAAACCAAGGCATTAAATGGCAAAGAGAAAATTAAAGAAGTTTGCAGAAGTTAGTTCCTTCGCTAATTGTTTTTTTATGTCTTTCGAGGAAAGCAGGGAAAAAGGTTTGCCTTTGAAAGGCTGCTGGCACAAAGAGTATTTCAAAAATAACAATCCTATAGTATTGGAGTTGGGTTGCGGAAAGGGGGAATATACTGTCGGTTTGGCGCAACGGTATCCTGACAGGAATTTTATCGGAGTGGACATAAAAGGCAATCGGATTCATACGGGAGCCAAAGCAGCTATTGACAATAAGATGAACAATGTTGCCTTTGTCCGTACACGTATTGATTTTATTGAAGCTTGTTTTGCTGCAGATGAAATATCCGAAATATGGATTACTTTCCCCGACCCACAGCCTCAGCAAACCCGTGAACGGAAACGGTTAACGAACATGATGTTTGTAAACCGTTATAAAAAAATAATGAAAGACGGCGGAATAATTAATTTAAAGACCGACAGCGAACCCTTTTATGAATACTCCAAAGAAGTGGCTTTAGAAAACAATTTCAAGATTCTTGACTCCACCAATGATTTGTATGCAGATGTATGTTTGAGGGACGAAGCGCTTACATCCATCCGTACCTATTACGAAAAGAAGTTTTCGGAAAAAGGATTTAAGATATGCTATTTAAAGTATGAGCTGAGATAATCTTTATCCCGACTCATACTATTAATATTACTTTCTTTCTATTTTATCAGTTTTCATTGGCTGCCCCAAACCGTTTTTGTTTTGAGCCGGTGGGGTTGCAGCATCCGGCTTTTTAGTGTCATCCTGTTTTTTACCTTCTGCCTTGTTTCCATCAGCATTTGCAAGGTTTCCGTCAGCATCGAGTTCTACAACATCATACCCTAATTTGGTCAAGCCTTCGTATGTCTTCGATTTGTCGCCAACCACAAGAATTACCATATTATCATAAGGCAATCTATGTTTTGCAATTGCATTTATCTCGTCTTTTGTAATCGCTTTTAATATCTCATTTTGTTTATCTACATAAGATTTATCCAGATTATAATCCATTAAACGCTTAATGAATCCTGCCTTTTGCATAGGTGTTTCATATTTTAAGGCATCGCTTTGAGCTATTGAGTTTTTGGTAAACTTCAACTCTTCTTCTGTGATACCTTTCAACGAATAGTTTTTTATTTCCTTCATAAACTCAACAACCGAACTGTCTGTTGCATTGCCTCTCACTCCTGCGCTTGCGGTGAAAGGACCAACATATTTATTTCCGGTAAATCCTGAGCGGGCTCCATACGTCCAGCCTTTTGCTTCACGCAGATTCATATTTATATGACTGTTGAACGCTCCACCTAAAATATAATTCATGATGGATGCTCTGTAATACTCGCCAAGCGCATCATACGGCATTGCCATGTACCCTATTCTTATTTCGGATTGAGGTGCTTTGTCTTTGTTTACAAAATATATTTTGGTCTTTTCGATAGCAGGCAAGTGAGGTTCAGCGGCATGCTCAATCTTATTTCCTTTCCATTCTTTAAAGAAAGATAATTTAGCAGAAGCATCATTCTGATTAATATCGCCTACAACAACTATGGATGCTATGGTTGGCGAAAAGTTATCCTGATAATATTTTTTCACATCTTCCAAAGTAAGTTTGGTAACAGTTTCTTTTGTTCCCATAGTTGATGTACTCATTATGTTATCGTTACCATAGAGCAATCTGGAATACACATTGTTTGCAATAGTTGTAGCCTGTGTTACCTGATTGGCAATCGACTCCAGCCTTTGCTTTTTAACTCTGTCGAATTCATCCTGTGCAAATTTAGGACTGAAGATAATTTCCTTCGCGATAGCTAAAGTAGAATCGATATTTTTTGTCAATGAAGAAATAGAAACAACAATATCCTGACCGTTATTACTAACGTTTACGCTGCTCCCAAGCATATCCAGCTTTTCGGATATAGCTTCCGCAGAATGTTTTGTGGTGGATTCGCTCATCAGACTGGTTAATAGATTGGATATACCCGACTGACTTTTATTTTCATAACGATGCCCTGCTTCAACTGTCAATTGTATGGTGACAGAAGGCACCTCATCGCTTTTGGTACCGATAAGTTTTATTCCGTTCGGGTAGTTCATCGTCCAGTATTCAGGAACTTTAACAGGGCTTGCAGGCCCGGCAACAGGCTGTTTGCTTCTGTCGAAATTATCCGTTGCCTTGTGATAAACAAGGTTTTTATATTCGGCTCCTTCCACCGCATTTGTATTGCGGACCGGTGCTTTATAGTTGTCAGGCTTCGCAAGATTTATTTTCCCTTTAGGATAAACCGATAACACAACAGCCTTCTTATCCTTGATATACTGGTTATACACGCGCCATACATCTTCTTTTGTAACTTTATTATATGCTTCAACTTGTTTCACAATGTAATCTGGATTTCCTGTGTACGTCTGGAAAGCCGCAAGCATCCTGCCTTTCCCTTGCACACTTGTAAGCGAATTAACCATATTGGTTTCGAAACCGGCTTTAAACTTTTTCAAATCATTATCAGTAACTCCGCGTTTCTCGAACTGAGAAAGAGAAACCCGTATCAGCGAATCCATTGCCGACAGCTTCTTATCAGGGAAAGCACGAACGGTAATGCTGAAATCGCCAACCAATTCGGAAGTGGAATTATCTGCTCTCGCTGTTTGTGCCAACTCCGACTTAATAAAGTTCTGGTAAAAGATAGACGACTTACTGCCCGATAAAATATCTGCAAGCACATCAAGCGGAGCCTCGTCTTTGCTGTATTGCGCCACACCCGGCCATGTAATAATAACTTCGGGAGCACGGATATTGTCTTCGTAAGAAATATAACGGTCGCTTTCTATGGTAACAGGCGCAAGTGTTTGCGGAGAAACCTTTGGGCACTGAGGAATAGCACCAAAGTATTTTTCGGCAGCTTTTATTACTTCTGCAGTGTTCACATCGCCTGCTATTGTCAGCGTTGCATTGTTGGGACCATACCAGCGCAAAAAGAATTTCTTTAAATCATTTACATCTACTCTGTTCAAATCCTCAATATAACCAATGGTTAGCCACGAGTAAGGATTTGACGGCGGATATAATGCAGCACTAACTTTTTCACCAACCAAGCCATAGGGGCGGTTATCATAGTTTTGTCCGCGTTCGTTCTTCACTGTCGAGCGTTGATTCTCGAACTTTTCCTGAGTTACCGAATCAAGCAGAAAGCCCATTCTATCGCTCTCGAGCCACAGTGCAGTTTCCAGTTGATTGCTCGGCACTATCTCGAAATAATTAGTCCTGTCGGTATTGGTAGAGCCATTCAGCGTGCCGCCAGCTTCGGTTAATACTTTAAAATGTTTTCCTTTTCCTACATGCTCCGAACCTTCGAACATCATGTGTTCGAAAAAATGTGCGAAGCCCGAACGTCCTTCCTGTTCGCGCACTGAGCCTACGTGATACGTAACATCAACATATACTACAGGGTCCGAATGGTCTTCGTGAACCACTACTGTCAAGCCATTGCTCAATACATATTTTTCGTAAGGGATAACAAGTTCGCTGCCTTTGCGTGTTATTTTTTCAACCATTTTGGTTTGTGCAAAACCGGTTGTGGCAACAGCAACTACTATTGCTGCCGAAAGAATATTTTTTATTTTCATTTTATAAAATTTTATCAGGTATCAAATGTAAAGAAAATAATGAATGGAATACACTTGCTAATTATTTGTGAATTGTCGAGGAGACTTATTCAATGGCTCTAATAAGAGAAATAGAGTTGAGATATCTACTTGTTACAACTTCCCTCCCAATACACACGTCTTTTTATAATGCTTTACAGTACCTGACAAATCAAATACTTCGAAGTAAATTATGTAAATACCTATTCGTGATTTCTCCCGCTCATCATTTATTCCATCCCAACTGAATGTCCCTTTGATACCTATCAGTTCATTCTGAATCAAGTGTTTTACTAGACTTCCTTTGCTATCGTAGATATTAATATTGGCAACATATCCGGGGTTGTCGAAATGGTAATTAATATTTACAATATCATTATATCCGTCATCATCCGGTGAAAATATTTCAGGAGTAATTTCGATTGCATTGTCCGTTTCGCCTGCACTTTTGTATTGCGAATTCTTATAACCGGGTGTTCCGAAACCTATGTCCTGAGCTGCAGAATGCCAGTTAGTACGGTCCTTTGTTGGGCGATTAAAATCAATACGCTCCAATGAAACTCCTTTGGTAATATTGAGCAGCGCAAACTGCATATCGGTATTATAGGTAAAATTATCGATGATATCGGTAGTTGTGGATAGGCATACTGTTCCGCTTGCAATGTTCATTGTAATCATACTTGCTAAATCAATAAACCCAGTTGGATTAGTTGTGTTGTATTGACTTTTAACCGCATTGCCATTCGCACTTAATAATATATAATCAGTTGGAAAGATTAAATAGCCTTGACTAGTAATGACTTTTGGGCTTGTGATAAAATTACTTACAGTATCAAATTCTGAAAGAGTAATTGTTTTTAAATCTATTACTTTTAGTGAACGGTTATATATTTCAACGTAATCAACTCCGCCATTATTTGGGTCGGCAAGTATTTCATTAATTACAATATCATTTGGCATTGCCTGTTCGGGCAGAGCAAAACGTGCTGTATTATAAAGACCCAACGGATTTCCAACGCAATCGGTAACTAGATTGTTTACAGTAATAGTATAAATTATTCCTATTTGCAAATTTGTTGGTAATGCCAGCTGTACTGAACTAAAATCAGGAGCAATTGGTTTTATTTGAATTGGATTACCAATACCATTATTAATAGTATAGATAACAGGATTCAGCATAGTTGAGCTATCAATCGGTTCGTTGAAATATAGCAGAATAGTATCAGCAGAAGTTACAGAAGCGCGTATTATTTGTGGTGGCGTGTTATCAATATTTACCGCGTCAATAGAATTTCTCGTTCCAGGTGTTCCGCCTGCAGCACTTACAGATGCCCGCCAGTTGCTCATTCCGGCACATGGATTATTCGGATCAATTTGTTCAAGGCTCCAGCCGCCATTCTTTTTATAGGTATTCTGATACCAGCTATCGGTATAGGTAACTGTTGATATTACAGCGCCATCAGCAGATTTTAATATAAGCGTCTGCCCGGTATTATTAAGAGTTGGAAAGCTGATAATACCATTAATATTTATGTTTGAAAAGAAGAAAGGCACTGCCGCAGGTGTGGTAAGCACCATATATCCGTGAGGTGCGATGGTTGCATTTATAATAGTTCGGGTGGTAGTTCCTGATGTAAAAGTCCAGTTATTAAGATTGATTGGAAACAACGTTCTGTTGTACAATTCAACGTATTCATAATTTGGCAGTATGTTTACAGGAGGATCAGGGTCAGCCATAATTTCATTTATTACCACATCAAAAGGCTTTACTTTATAAAACGAAACGCTTACAGTATCTATTAATAAAGAATTTCCGACGCAATCACTAATATTAGTTAATGTAATAATATAGGTGGAGGAATTAGTTAATGAATTACTCAGAGTGAGATATACACAAGTAAAAGTAGAATTTACGGTGTCTGCTATTGCTGCTCCAATTCCGCTATTGATAGTATAATTGGAAGCAGCGGAAATGGCAGTAGCATCAATAGGTTTGGAGAAACAAATAGTTATATGAATAGAATCAATAACGGAAACACCTGTAATAATAGGGTGTGTGGTATCTGCAAGAATTGAATAAACACTGTTTTGAAAACCGGGAGTTCCTCCATTACTATTAGCAGAAACTATCCAGTTGCTGGATACAGGGCAATTACCAGAAGCATTTGGATTAATTAATTCCAACGTCCAACCGCCATTTTTCTTCACAGCATCCTGATACCAAGTATCAGAATAGATAACCGAATCAATATATGCAAGGGTATTATCTTTTATATACAGATGGTCACTCGAATTATTTAATGAAGGAAAACTGCTTACTCCCATATAATTTCCATATCCGATAAACAAAGCAGTATCAGCCGTATTGCAAATTATTAAATACTGATTGGCTGAAAGCATAACATTACCAAGCGTTGCCGTGGAAACATTATCGGTAAACTTCCAGCCGGATAAGTTATAATTGCTGGTACTTCTGTTATACAATTCAATAAATTCGACAGCAGGACAATTGACTTGCGGCGTAGGGTCAGCCATAATTTCATTGATGATAATATCTTTGAATGCTGCTGTAGGAGCAACAATATATGTGAAATTGGTGTTGGCTGTTAACATTACATTAGCAGATAAATCCTGAATGTTGGAGACAGTTAATGTATTCAACAGCCCATTGGTAAAGGAAGTTGCGAAGGTTAAATGCACCATACTATAATTCACTCCATCACGAATTGCAATAGTAGGATTTCCCAAGCCATTGTTTGCGCTATAATTTGAAAGGGTTTTTCCACTAATGGAATCAACTGCTTCATCAAATAAAATATCTAATTGAGTGGAAGAAATAATGGATGAAGAAACAATAGCTGGCGGTGTAATATCAATAATAATTGGTCCGTTATAGAAATTATCGAAGTAAAAATTATGTCCGTTACTGGAAGTATAAACGGTGGCAACACCAAAATAATTGGATGTTGTGTAAGTATTGTCGGCTCCTGTAGCTTCCAAGCCATAGGACGTTCCGCCGGTGAGGTCAACATATAATTTCCAGATGCCTGCGGCATCGCGTGTTACACGAACACCTATAGCAAACAAAGCTGCTATTTGCCCATTAACACCGCGACATACGGAAGTGCTTGTTGTTCCGGTCTGGCGAAACAATTCAACCGCATCATTACTTAATGCTTCGCCAAATTGCAGGTAATATCCATTTAAAGCACCTTCTAAATTTGCTACACTAGATACCAAATATACTCTTCCATAATTGCTTGATGATGGTGCGAAAGCTTGCTTGATATAAAAACTCCATTCCGTATTATTTAATGATGAAGTATAACTCGGCGTGGAAAGATAACTGGCACCGGCAATGGTATTATTTGTTTGCAACTGAAATGCTGCGTTAACCATAAACTGCGCACTATCACCAGCCCACGCGGGATTGGCAGTAATGTTTCCATCAGTAAAATTATCAATTACCTGTGCATTTGCTTTAGCGGAAATGAGGATAATAAATAACAGAGCAAAAAGTAATTTGGTTGTATTCATTATCT
>CAIRRW010000322.1 GCA_903881065.1 uncultured Bacteroidota bacterium | reverse complement strand
ATTATGGACAGACACATTGATAAGATTAACAAGCCGAACACACATACAGTTGATAGAATAATATCATTGGCAAACGCTAAAAAGTTATATGTTGTAACTACTATTCTTATCATAATATTATCCGTTTACATAAGCGTTTATATGTTTAAAGAATGGGCTTTTATTTCTATTGCAGTCTGTCTTCTTTCAATTGTTTATGATGTTTATTTTAAAAGAATGCCATTAATTGGTAACATATTAATTGCTTGTCTTGCTTCGTTTATTCCGTTAGTGCTTTTCTTTTTCGCTAAGGAATGTATAGAAGTTTTGCATAACGAAAAACTAAATGTATTAATATACTTGTTTTGCTTTTTTCCATTAATGATAATAGTTCCAAGAGAATTAAGTTTAGATATTTCAGATATGGAAGGCGACAAAGCAGACGGTTGCCGAACATTACCAATACTTATAGGAGTTAATAAATCTAAACTTGTAGTAGTAGCTTTAATTCTCTTAATAATTATTTCTTCTTTATTTGTTGTGTATAAATACAACTACTTACTTTCAATATTCGCAACACTTGACATATTATTAGTTTATTATCTTTACCTACTAAAGAAATGCGAAAAGAGAATAGAATATATTAGAGCAGGAAGATTCCTTTGGTTCATCTTTATTATTGGACTTGTTGGCTTTACTTTAGCAACAATTTATTCGTAATGTTACAAACAGAACCGACAGAAAATGGAAAGAAGAATTAAATATTTTATCATAGTACTAATAATATGTTTTTTGAACACAATTTCTTCTGCACAAAAAATTGCGACGGATTCTGCTAGGGTATTACTCCCAGAAAAAATATATGGCAAAAACAAAGTTTTAAAACCTAACGAATACTACATACAGCAAATGGGTTTGTGGGAGAAAGAAATTGGAAAGAATCCCAAAAATGCTGACGCTTGGTACAATTATTATCGTGCTAATAGAAATGCATACATAAAAGGAGAAGAAGGAGATTCACAAAAAGCAAAAGGAATAAGTCGTTTCGACCGTTTGAAAAATATAATAGAAGGAATGGAAAAAAATGTTCCAAACACATTCGAATATAATTTTGTAAAATGGGCAAACGGAAATAATGATTTTAGTCTTTTCCCGTTTTTAGAAAAAGCACACTTACTATCCCCCAATAACCCTGAAGTGCTAATGAGCCTTATATTTTATTATGAAATAAAAGGGGATTATCTGCAAAGAAATAAAAACATTCAGGCGTATTATGACTTGGGAGAATATTCGCCAGGATTATTAAATTATAGCTATAATATGCTTGCGGGACTTGAAAAAAACGCTATCATATTTACCGAAGGTGATAAAGATACCGAAGCAGCACTTTTGTTACAATATGGAAAAGCCTACCGCCCAGATGTACAAATACTTAACGTAAATCTTGTATTAATGAAAGAATATCGAGAACACGTATTTAAAGAACTTGGCATTGATACATTAAATTACGAACCATTACAGAATGATGATAATTACGAACAGTTTCACAAAACTATTGTTGAGCATGTCTCGAAAAATAGAAATAATAGACCCGTATATGTTGCCGTAAATGTACGAGATGTGTACACAACACCAATTTTAAAAAATCTTTATTTAACAGGACTGGCATATCAATTTAGCACAAAACCTATTGATAATATTCTGCTATTGAAAAGTAACTTTGAACAGAACTATGTTATCGATTATTTAAAAGTTTATTTCCCCCGTGATATCTCTTTCGGAAATGTAAATTCGATGAATGAAAATTACATTTTACCTCTTTCATCATTGAGTAACTATTATTCACTTGGAGGCGACAATTTGAAAGCAAACTATTATAAAGACCTTGCCCTAAAGGTTGCTAAAGCAGCTGACAGACTTGACCTTTATAAAGAATATTTTAATAAGAACGAGGAAAAATAAATTAACAGTATACTTATTTTAATTTGGTGCAATGATAGTAAGAACCGTGTTTAAAAATAAGTTTTTTAGAAAGTCTCCTATACTATAAAACCCTCTTAAAAATATTAGTTTTTTATTATCTTTTCAGTGGCTGTCCCTTGTTCACAACTTAATTTTATTAAATACATGCCAGCAGGCAGATTTTCGATGTTTAACGTATATGAATCAGTAGAGAAGCTTTGTTTCATTAATTCTTTCCCTACAATATCCATTACCTGCAATTTAGCATTACTCAAACCAGTGCACTCGATAGTAAATGAAACAGATGCGGGATTTGGATATATTTTCACATTGTTTTTTACATCAAAATTACTTACAGACACACTAGTTGTTATTTTTCGGATTGAATTATTCATCATATCTGCAACATATACATTAGCTGATGCATCTATGGCTACACCGTAAGGATACTGAAATTGGGCTGCCGTTCCTATTCCATTGGTAAATCCAATAGTACTGCCCGCCAGTGTGCTAACTACAGCATTTGGCGAAATCAATCGAATTCTGTTATTCGCCTCATCCGCAACCAATATATTACCATAAGCATCTACAGCTACTCCTGTAGGATAATTAAATTGGGCAGCTGTTCCTGTGCCATTAGTAAACCCTGCAGTACTTCCTGCCACAGTGCTTACAACACCTGCAGGAGTAATTTTTCGGATTTTATTATTACCTGCATCAGCTACAAAAATATTTCCGGAAGCATCAACAGCAACACCGGCAGGATAATTGAATTGGGCAGCCGTTCCTGTACCATCAGCAAAACCAGCTGTACCCGAACCGGCTATTGTACTTACAACACCAAGCGGTGTTATTTTTCGTATTCTATGATTATCAAAATCAGCTACAAATACATTCCCCGTAGTATCTACTGCTATTCCAACGGGACTATAAAACTGAGCTGAGGTTCCTGTGCCGTCAGTATAACCTGCTGTACTATTACCAGCAAAAGTGCTTACAACACTTGCAGGTGTAACTTTCCGTACTCTATGATTATTTTTATCCCCAACATAAACATTACCCGAAGCATCTACTGCTACTCCATTAGGGTCGCTAAATTGGGCAACTGTACCATTTCCATCCAGAAAACCAACCATATTAACACCAGCCAAAGTACTAACTACTCCTGCAGGTGTAATTTTTCGGATTCTATTATTAACACGATCCCCAACATATACATTACCCGATACATCTATAGCTATTCCCGTAGGATTAGAAAACTGAGCAGCTGTTCCTGTGGCATCAGTAAAGCCAGAATAACCTGATCCCGCTAAGGTACTTACCGTTTGGGCGGAACTTGTATTCGCAAAAAACAGACTTGAAGTTTGAATAATGATGGTAGTTGCAAAAAGTAAGTGTTTTTTCATGTTTTGATTGATTTTAAATGTTTCTAAATATTTATTAAATATATGTAATCGATTTTTTGAAAATATTGTGCAAATATATTTTTTTTACTTAAATATAAAAGCATTTATAATAAACTTGCTTATCTGCAAAGCAATAAAATTAACTTCGCTTTTTGTTTTATTATAAATTTAATTTTCTTTTGAAGCTGATAAT
>CAIRRW010000321.1 GCA_903881065.1 uncultured Bacteroidota bacterium | reverse complement strand
TGGAAAGATAACTGGCTCCGGCTATGGTATTATTTGTCTGCAACTGAAACGCTGAGTTTACAATGAACTGCGCACTATCCCCAGCCCAAACAGGATTGGCTGTAAAGTTTCCATCAGTAAAATTATCAACTACCTGCGCATTTGCTTTAGCGGAAATGAGGATAATAAATAACAGAGCAAAAAGTAATTTGGTTGTATTCATTATCTTGATTTGTAAAATAAAAAAGTCCCGATTTTATTCGAGACTTTTTAATGTTTATTAATTATCGTAATTAGTTTATCACTTTAAACTACCGTAATCACTGGCTTTGCTACCATATTAATGATAAAGGCTGTTATTTTTTTGATTTCCACTTTTATGGTTACTTTCTGGTCGATGCAATTGGGAGCGGAAAATACACCATCCCATGTTCCTATTTTCAGTTGAAGCAACTCGATAACGCCATTAGTATTTGTATTAATTATTTTCGGAACTTTAACTTTCGGGTAGTTGGTTATTTGCAATTGACCTACCAAGTTTATTACTTTTCCGCCGTCGGCGTACATCATTAAGGCACTTGCGCCCTGATTGCGTTTTCCGATAGAAGCTAATTTTGCAATAATATCTTTAAAAGCGGTTACAAAATCGGGATACGTTAGGGCTAAATCATCAAGGAAACCTTCGAGGAACAAAATATGCTGTTCCATTATCGGTATTTGAAGTGTTGTGAAATTCCCTTTTGCAACATTGATGGTGCTCAACGCATTTTTATATTGAGAAAGTGTGCTCACATAATTATCTTTTAGCTTTTGCATGGCATCCAATTGCGGGGTAGTAAAATAATCGGGTGTGCCAGCCGGGTCGGAAGTGATGAAAGGATTTAAAGTGGTGTACACATTTTCGATTGCTCCTGCAAAATCGATGTCTTTGGTACGGTATATATAATTTTCCGTCCATTGTGTCATTTGACCTTGAAGGACAGTATTGGCTGTAAGAATACCGTAGGAATTTCCTTTGCCGGTGATAGCGGAAGCAGCTTTGCTAGTTGTTTTCTTTGCTTTGTTTTTGGTGGTGGTAAAACCTTCGGTGCTTCCGTTGGCGGTATCCCGCAGAGTGTAACACTCTTTTAAACTTTCGGCAAACATAGCGGCGCGATCGGAGAAGGAAGTAATTGCACCTACTGCAACTCCATTGTTGGTGAATAACAATTGCAATTCGGCATACTGGTCGAGGTGCGCTGCACTGTTGTGATTTAATGACATATTTTTAAGATTATATTGTTTATATACCCGTAAAGGTATGGTAAGTATTTAGGCGAAAGCAGAAAAACCATAATTAACAGCGGGCGGTCATAATTAACGGGATTTGGGCATAATTAACAGGAATGGCACTTTGAGTGAAGAAAGAAAATGCTTGCAGTATAGCGACCTCACCCCCATCCCCTCTCCTCGAAAAAGAGGAGAGGAGTGACTGTGTGTGATGTACTTTGTGTATTTGAAATAGGTGGTTTTTAGAAAATGACTTAGGAGGCGACTTGGGGCGAAATGGCTGTTTTGAGATTTAAAAGCGAGAATGTGCTGTGACGGACTTAGAAAGGGTGTTTTATTTTTATGAAGGGTGTTTTTCGAAATAAAATAGTGTTTTGTAAGACATCGAATCGATTTTGTAAGACATCGCGTGACCATTGTAAGACATCGAATCGATTTTGTAAGACATCGCATGACCATTGTAAGACATCGAATCGATTTTGTAAGACATCGAATCGGTTTTGCAAGACATCGCATGACCATTGTAAGACATCGAATCGATTTTGTAAGACATCGCGTGACCATTGTAAGGCATCGCGTGACCATTGTAAGACATCGAGTGGGCATTGTAGGGAGGTGATTTTGGATTTTGAAGTGTTGGCATTATAATTTCACCTATCTTCACCAAAAATAAAAGCCATGAAACTACCAAAAGTAATTGCTGCGATCAAACTTCCTACCACCCAGGAAGCATACCTGCAATTAAAAGTTTTATTGCCTTACAAAAAATCCACGCTATTGCAGCTGGTACATTTAATAACACATATAAAAGCAAAGGATGGAATGCTGCATATCTATTTGAAAGATAAAACAATTGTGCATTGCCAACTCAGCATCACTTGTATACTGGCGCTATTGCCAGCACCGCAGTTTCTGCAATGTCATGAATCATATATTATAAACAGCAATTATATTACTGAACATATCGCCGGCGATGGCGGCGATTTTATGATTAATAAATTATTCAGAATACCTATTTCGCGCCTGCATAAAGAGGAAGCTATGATTGCTTTGGCGGCTACTGCCAATTAAAATTTAAGCAACAGATAGAATTGTTTTCTTCCTTCCTGCACCAGCTAAAATAGCGGCGCGGAGGTTAACCAATATTCTTAAGTACCGACAACTGCCCCAAGTGATGCGCTTCGTGTAATGCCATGTATGCCAGCATACCAAGCATTGTTTCATCAGGTATCGAAGTTTGAATTGGTGGCTTTGCCATTAATGTTTCGGTGGAAGCAGATTCAATTGCTTGAGATAATAAAGGCGCTGTTTCGTCCCACTTATCAAGTATTTGTTGCATAGTAGGAAATGAGGAATCAACATTTCCGGTAGAACCTCTGCCGAAAAACTTTATATAATCAGGGTTGGGATTAACTCCTGTAAGCAAGCCTATAATAACTGTTCGGGTATTAGCTATATGGCCGGCCACCCATTTTATAGAATTGGTTTTTGCATGTGATTTAGTATTTGCAGCTTCTTCAGTAATGCCTTCAATTGTTTTTCTGAATGTAGCTGTCTGCAGCTCGAACTGTGCTTTTACGGGTTTTGAAATGGTATTTTGCATATTTATTTTATTTATGATTTAATTACTATTTAAAACTCAAAGGTATTATTTTACCATGATATTAAGGCTCGACAGCGGAATGGAGTTTTTAAGATAATCGATAAAGTGTTCGCTTATTCCTATTTCCTTTAATCCCGATGCAGAATACGGAGTATGAAAAGGAAGCGGTTTGCCTTGTTCGAAATATTTCGGCAGTTGTTTGTTGCCAATAGCAGCACGACCAATAGCCACTATATCAGCTCCATATTCCATTGCTTTTTCAGCGTCGGCAAGGCTTAACACACTTCCTACACCAATTAATGGAAGTGATGAAGTAATATTGTTTCGTAAATATTGTAAAGCAATAACATCGGGATATTTCCTTGATTTTGCAGCATATTTCATGTGCGACATATGTACATAATCAATTCCATCTTCGGCAAGCGTATTTATAATTTTGATGTTATCATCAATATCGAGCCCTGTTTCGGGACCCATGTTTTCAAAACTTATCCTGAAACCGATAATAAAATCATTTGGCACTTTACGGCGGCAAGTTTGCACTACTTCGCGGGCAATACGTGCACGGTTTTCAAGTGTTCCTCCATATTTATCGGTTCTCAAATTTGTCATGGTGCTGAAAAACTGTGTAAACAGATACCCATTCGCACCATGCAGTTCTATACCATCAAATCCTGCTTTAGCAACCCGCTCACATGCCTTGGCAAAATCGGAAACAATATCTTCAATCTGTTTAATAGTAAGTGTTTCGGGCGGAACAAAATCAGCTATCATTGGCATCGAATAACTGCTTGCACTATGCGGTTTTATTGCTGTAAGTGATTCAATTGTTCTGGAGCCTCCGTGGCACAACTGAATTATATTAACGCTTCCCTGCATTTTCATTGCTGCTGAAAGTTGTGCCAACGTTTCTATTTTGCTATCATCCACCACACTCAATTGATTATAGAAAGCAGTGGATGTATTGGAAATGGAAGCAGCACATGAAATGATTAAGCCATAACCATCATCAGAAAGACGTTGCAGCCAGGCAGCTTCATCTTTACTTATAGTACCATTGGGGTTGCTTTGTTGGGTTGTCATCGGCGCTATAGCCAACCTGTTTTTTAGTATCACTTTTGAATTGAGTGATAAAGGTGAAAATAGTTTACTCATATAGTTTGTTCTAATTTTTGTCAAAGGTATCTTACTGTTTCTATCTTTGCAAGTAGTTA
>CAIRRW010000320.1 GCA_903881065.1 uncultured Bacteroidota bacterium | reverse complement strand
GGAAAAACACTTTTAAAATAGGTTCTTACTATTTCAGAAATCCCGTACCGCACGATGCTTCCTAATCCGCCACCCAAAAAAACCAATAAGAAATTATTCATGTATTAAGTATATGTTATTCTTATGTTTTATTTTGCAAATGTAAACATAGTAGTTTACATAGGTCAGCAATTTTTAATTCATTTGTGTTTCGATTAATCAAATAATGTAATTTCGCACCAAAATTGTATAGATAATGTCGAAAATTAAATTTGGTAAATGGGTAGGCAGTGGATTAGGATGGGCTTTTGGCGGTCCGTTGGGTGCTGTATTAGGTTTTGCGCTGGGCTCCGCTTTTGATGCAGCCGAAGTAACCGTACAAAAAGATGGAAGTACCACTTATTCTTCCGGTGGAAGTGTACCTCCAGTAGGCGATTTTGCTGCCTGTCTGCTTGTATTATCGGCTGCCGTTATGAAAAGCGATGGCAAGACAATGAAAAGCGAAATTGATTTTGTTCGTAAATTCCTTGTTCAGCAATTTGGCGAAGACCATGCACAACAACAAATGCTGATGTTGAAAGAAATTCTGAAACAGGATATTCCATTGCAACAGGTATGTATACAGATAAGACAATATATGCCTGTGGCGGAACGGTTGCAGATTATTCATTATCTATTCGGTATTTCCAAGGCGGATGGCAGTGTGGATGTACTGGAACTACAAACCATCCAGACCATCTCCAATTATTTGGGCGTTAATCCTGCCGATTTCGCTTCCCTAAAAGCAATGTATTTCCGCGATGTAAACAGCGATTATCAAATACTCGAAATTGAGCCTAATGCATCAGAAGAGGAAATAAAAAAAGCGTATCGCCGCATGGCTGTTAAATACCATCCTGATAAAGTAATTGCTTTGGGTGACGAAGTTCAGAAAGCTGCAAAAGAGAAGTTTCAGGCGTTGCAAAATGCGTACGAGAACATTAAAAAACAACGGGGAATTTCGTAGTTTACCTGTTTTATCAAGTAATTTTTATTGATAATTTATTTGGGCGAATCCACATTCTGCCATCCATCAAGTTCGTCCCGCTTTACGCTTCAATCTTTTTATTTTTGAAGAAAAATAAAAAGGATTTTCACTTCAATCGGGCGCAGTTGTAAGTTCCCTGCCCATCATCACGCTTTAAGTAAGCACAAAAAAACCTGACAGATTTTGAAACCTGTCAGGTTTAATGTGTTTTTATATCTAACTATTTTTGTCGTACCAACTTTTACTATTAGACCTGTCTCAAAATTTAATTAATTTTAGATTCCTCACTACGTTCGGAATGAAAGGCTTCATTTGGTTTTGGGGCAGGGAGAATAAAACGGCAATGCCGTTTTATTCTCCCCGCCTTTTATGCCATAAAATGATTGTCATTCCTAACGTAGTGAGGAAACCCCTCTTGAATTATGAAAGAGGTCTTTTCAATTTACAAAATAGCAGAAGTTATCATTTTACTCCACGGACCCGACAGCTCGGGATTTTTGGTATTGTACCAGCGCCAGAAACTATACAGTCTTTCTTCCGAAGCTTTGGTACCCAAAGGGATTACAAACATAGCTTTTGTAGAAACCACCATTGTTGTGCCATCATTTTCATCTACCGGTATTTTGCCAACCGTATAAGCATACTGTACACTATCAGCACCCAAATCATGAGGTATAAACGGGCGACCGGTACCGGCCACCGTGCGGCATCGTGCCTGCATATTGCCGCCTTCAAGTGCTTCGAGCGATGCAATTACTTTTGCTTTTATTGGTTCTGTTTGATGCGTAGGTTTGGCTCGTGTTGATTTAAAGTTATACAACAATTCGTCTTCTGTGGTAGCACCTGTGCTTGCCGCAGCACGGTCGAGCAATAGATTATTAACATTATGAAATTCAGCAATAAATTTCTTCACTTCTGTTTCAGCCAACGGTGTTCGTGTACTTTTGTTCGAATAATTTTTATACGTTGTTTTTACCCACATCGAACAGGAATCTGTCCATGCTGTTGCTTCAGCATCTGTCCAGTTGAACCGCGTTTGAACAGTTGGTATCACTATTGAACCTACATCTTCTGATGTGTTATTGATGTACGTGTTAAATTTTTCCGGAGCATACGGGATGCGTGATTCTGCCATTTTATTTATTGTGTTTTAAATTGTTTTTATTAATTAAATTATACTTATTTACGTTCGTTTAGTATTGATATTCAATAATATATTACTTCATTTTTGTTGTTTTTTCTGATTCCTACAGAGTCTTCTTAGTGCCGTACAGAGTCTTCTTAGTGTCGTACAGAGTCTTCTTAGTGTGCTACAGAGTCTTCTTAATGTCGTACAGAGTCTTCTTAATTTGCTACAGATTCTTCTTAGTGTGCTACAGAATCTTCTTAGTTTCCTACAGAGTCTTCTTAGTGTGCTACAGAGTCTTCTTCATTTGCTGCAGAGTCTTCTTAAGTTTCTTCCCTCTCTCTTTTACTTTTTCAGAATAACGGCACAAAAATATATTTACCCAACTATGCCTCCTAATTAACCTATTTTAATTAATAGCTAAATAGTTAGTTATAGTTTGATAGTATTACATTTGATTAATTATTAATCTACAAACTATGAAAGACAGAACTAAATTAACAGATGCCGATAAAAAACTGTTAGCCAAAGAAGCCAGAGATTTGGCTGCCGAACGTAAATTACTTAATCGCAAATGGGCAAAAGAAATATTGCTGGTATTGGAAAAAGGCGACAAATGCTGTTGTGATATAAGAGAAGGATTAATACAAAACGGCAAAACAATAACTGAAGATATGGCAAATAAAACGCTTAAACATCTTTTAAAATTCGACTTCATCAAAAAGATAAAATCACCCACATCGCACGAACAGAAAGATTTTACCCTTACACCCTACGGCAGAGAAGCATTGGTTTTAATACATAAACTTATGGACTTCGGCAGCCGATATAATAACCGAATGGATATTAAAAATGCGGAAGAGTAATATATTGGTATATTTGTCTGTCCGCACATTAATTAAATCTTACATAAGATGAAAAAATTACCACTCACAGAAAATGGAAGTTTCGTATTGTTTTATTGTTGAACTTGCACCAAATTTAATAGTTAAATTTTTAAAAATGAAAAAAATAATTACAGTTTTAATGCTCACTTTCATTAGTTGGAGCAATTTAGTGAATGCACAAGCACCAAATTGGCAATGGGCAAAAAGTGTAGGAGGCAGTTATAGTGACAATACCGGTGGGGTTGCAGTTGATGGAAATGGTAATAGTTATGTTACCGGTTCTTTCAGGGGTACAACCATTACTATTGGCAGTACTATATTAACTAATGCTGATAACACAGGCAATACTGATGATATACATATTATGAATTTCATTTAAAGAGAAAATGGCTATACTAAAAAAACAGCATAGGCATTTACACTTCAAAATGGCTATACTAAAAAAATAGCATACGCATTTACACTTCAAAATGCCTATACTAAAAAATTAGCATAGGCATTTACACTTCAAAATGGCTATACTAAAAAAACAGCATAGGCATTTTGTCTTTTTTACGCCTATTCTAAAAAGTCAGGACAGAAAAACTATGCTTTAAATGCCCATAGTTGCTTTATTTTATTTTTAAAGTGTTTTGTGAAGATGAAATGCGAAAGTGGATTTGTCGCGTTTTTTGGGAATTGATTATTTTTTGAATTTTGGGAGGAGAGGAGATATTAGGGCAAATATAGAAACTAATAATAAGTATCTTTGCGCTGTTAATAATTAAAACAATGAGTAAAATTAGAATTAAGAATTTCGGACCTATCAAAGAAGGCTATCAGGAAAAAGATGGTTGGATAGATGTGAAAAAAGTAACTGTGTTTATCGGTAATCAAGGTAGTGGAAAAAGCACAGTTGCTAAATTAATTTCAACAATGACTTGGATTGAAAAAGCATTGAACAGAGGAGATATAGCACAAGGCAAGTTGACTCTTGCTAAGTTTTTAAGTTTATTGAAATACCAAAGAATCAATAATTATTTTAATAATAATAAAACAGAAATTGAATATGAGGGAGATAAATATTATATAGGACTTAAGTTTAATAGTCAATTTTTAATTACTCGTAAATTAGAAGGGAAATCATACATCCCTCCACAAATAATGTATGTGCCAGCTGAAAGAAATTTCTTGAGTTCAGTAAGTGAAGCATTTAACGTAAAAGGAATGCCAGATACTTTATTCACCTTTGCTGAGGAATTAAGAAAGGCACAAAGAAAACTTGAAGGCGCAACTATCGATTTGCCAATAAGTGGTTATAAATTTATGTATGATCAAGATAAGGATATATCATATGTGATTGGGAAAGATCACGAAATAAATTTATTGGAAGCTTCGAGCGGATTTCAATCTACAATTCCATTATTTCTAGTTACACGAAACCTTGCATTAATTTTAAAAGACAAGGATGGAATCAACGAAAATATAAGCGTAGATAATCTACTTAGAATGTCCGAAGAAATGGTCAAAATTGCGAATAACAAAAGCCTATCTCTAATTGAACAAAGTAAACAAATTGACTTGATTCAAGATAAATATGTAAATAAATGCTTAATCAATATTGTTGAAGAGCCAGAACAAAATTTATTTCCAACATCACAAAGACAAATACTCAATAAACTCTTGATGTTTAATAATATTAATGATCAAAATAAATTAATCCTGACAACGCATAGTCCATATTTGATTAATTATTTAACATTGGCAGTAAAGGCAAGCAATATTTACAAAATGCTAAAAGAAAAAAAATACAGATTAAGTGATCCCGAATATAGCTATACCAATGAAATTGTACCAATGGGTTCTGTGGTGGAATCCAAAGACCTTGTTATATATGAATTAAATGAAAACGATGGTTCAATAATAAAACTCCCTGATTATGATGGACTTCCTTCTGATGAGAATTATTTAAATAAACAACTCGGAGAAAGTGATGAACTTTTCGCACAGTTATTAGAAATTCAACAAGATTTATGAGCATAAATTTTTTTGAAGAAAGGTGTCAAACTCACTCTAGCAAAAAGTTATTTGGGCTTTGTGACGACCCTCCTCCTGCTAAAAATCCAGCTTATATTGATGAAGAAGATGGGGCAAAATGGATAGCTGTGGTAGTTAACGAGTACTTATATGAAGTAACATTTACAGCTATTGATAATTGTATAGAAATAAAACTAGAAGATGGCAAACCTGCAAAAAGATGCGAAGGTTTTTTAACATACGATACAAACCTAATTTTTGTTGAGTTAAAAGAAAGGGGAGCAAAAGGCAATAGCTGGGTTGAAGATGCAGAAAAACAATTAAAGATATCAATTGAGCATTTTGAAAAAACTGACGAAGCAGAAAATTTTAAAAAGAAGAAGGCATATATTGCAAACAGTGAACACCCTAAATTCAAGAAAACTCAAAGCAGACGAATGGATCAATTTTTTATTGATACTGGTTATGTTTTAAGAATTGAAGCAAGAATTATATTACAGTAAATGTCCTTTTTTCCCGCAGCCGCGAGCGTTTTCCGATCATGGCAAATTATTCAGTGGCGTCCCGCCACTACACAAAGAACTTAAAACTTTATAAAGAACGTTACTCTTCCAACTGCGCCTGACCCGTGCGAAGTATCCTTTTTTTGCCATTGCCGCGCAGCGAAAAAATATAAGAAAAAAAAATACCGCGTGAGGGCAGGGACGAACTTGATGAAGAAGCAGAAAGGTGATTCGCCCAACTGTTTATTATTGTTCATAAATCAAATTATATATTTACCATCTATAATCATTGCTTATATTTGAGCCTTAATAAAACGATTAGATGAAAAAACTAGTAGTCCCTATTTTATTTGTTTCATATATATTTATTGCCTCATGCGGAGGAGGGAAAGAGAAAACATCGGAAAACAATTCCACCAAAGTACGGACAGAAGAAGAAATAAAAACTCAAAGTGCGAAAGCGAATAAATTTTTCGATAGTATTTTTGATAGTCAGGTATCTCGCGACCCACAGTTTCAGTCGCGGTTAGGAATAAAAACCGACTATGATAAATGGACGGACATAAGTGACGAACATGCGCAGGGTGAATTGGAATTCACTAAAAAAGCGTTAGAGTTATTACATAAAAACATTGACGTTGATGCGCTGGATGCACAGGCGAAAATTTCGTATCATTTGTTTGAGAAAAACTGCACGGAGCAGATTGATAACTTCAAATGGAGGTTCCACAACTATCCTGTAACTCAAATGCAGGGCATGCATTCGGAGATTCCTGCTTTCCTTATTAATATTCATAATATAGTTAATAAATCAGATGCAGAAGCGTATATAAAACGCCTTTCAGGTATTAATGCACTGATTGACCAGTTGATAACGAGCTTAAAAGTGCGTGAGGCGAAGAATATTATTCCTCCGAAATTTGTTTTCCCTTATGTAACAAGTGATTGTAAAAACATTATTTCGGGTGAGCCATTTGAAAAAGGGAAACCTGCTAATGCTTTGCTGGAGGACTTTACCAATAAAGTAAACAATGTAAAAGAGATTGATGTTGCCACAAAGAAGGAGTTGATAGGGAAAGCGAAAGATGCGTTGTTAACATCAGTGAAACCGGCTTATGAAAAGTTGATGACCTATTGGAATGAATTGGAGAAAAAAGCCACAACTGATGACGGCGCATGGAAACTGCCTGACGGTGATGCTTTTTATGATGCGGCATTAAAACAAACTACTACCACAAATATGACTGCGGATGAAATTCATGAATTAGGCCTTAAAGAAGTGGCACGAATACATGAAGAGATGAAAGCAATAATGAAAAAGGTGAATTTCAAGAATGATAATCTTACTGATTTTTTTGATTTCATGCGCACAGATAAACAGTTCTATTACCCGAATACAAAGGAAGGCAGAGAAGCATATCGTGTAAAAGCAGTAAAAATAATTGAGGATATGAAACAACAATTGCCAAAGTTGTTTGTAACGTTGCCCAAAGCATCTATTGAAGTAAAAGCGGTTGAGCCTTTCCGTGAGAAGAGTGCCGGCGGGGCGTTTTATGAAGATCCTGCTCTCGACGGGTCTCGTCCAGGGCGCTATTATATTAACCTGTCTGATATGAGTACACAGGCAAATTATCAGATGGAAGCACTTGCTTATCACGAAGGAATACCAGGGCATCACATGCAAATAGCCATTGCTCAGGAATTAACCAACATGCCGAAGTTCCGTAAGAATGGCGGAAACACCGCTTATGTTGAAGGTTGGGCTTTGTATTCGGAAAGAGTGCCTAAAGAAATAGGTTTCTATCAGGACCCTTATTCCGACTTTGGGAGACTGGCAATGGAGCTTTTCCGTGCTGCAAGATTAGTGGTGGATACAGGCATTCATCGCAAGAAGTGGTCTCGCGAAAAAGCATTGAAATATTTTAAAGACAACACCCCTGACCCTGAAGGTGATAATTTAAAAGAGATAGAACGCTATATTGTATGGCCTTCTCAAGCCACAGGATATAAAATAGGAATGAATAAAATACTGGAACTTCGTGAAAATACAAAGAAAAAACTTGGAAGCAAGTTTGATATTCGTGAGTTTCACGATGTGGTAATTACTTCTGGTCCGCTACCTATGGATATTTTGGAAGAAGTAGTGAATGCATGGGTAGCAAAGAAGATTAACTAATAAATATGTAAACTAAAGAACTAAATAAAATGGCTAAGAAAGAAAAAACAAAATCAATCCTTAATAAAAACTCCGTGGAGTTTTTGGAAAACTATTTAAATAATGCTTCTCCAACAGGTTTTGAGAGCGAAGGGCAAAAACTTTGGCTTAATTATATTAAACCATATGCAGATTCTACATTTGTTGATAATTATGGTACAGCTGTAGCAGTTATCAATCCTCTGGCTGAGTTCAGGGTTGTAATAGAAGCGCATGCAGATGAGATTTCATGGTTTGTTCATTATATTACTAAGGATGGTTTTATATATGTATGTCGTAATGGAGGAAGTGATCACATGATTGCTCCTTCAAAACGAGTGAATATACACACAGATAAGGGAATTATAAAAGCTGTATTTGGCTGGCCGGCAATACACGTTCGTGAAGCAGGCAAGGAAGAACCGGCGTCTTTAAAAAATATATTTTTAGATTGCGGATGCAGCAGCAAGAAAGAAGTAGAGGCACTTGGAATTCATGTAGGATGTGTAATAACATACGAGGATAAATTCATGATTCTTAATGACAGATACTTTGTTGGTCGTGCATTGGATAATCGCATTGGTGGATTCATGATTGCTGAAGTAGCACGGTTACTTAAGGAAAGTAAAACTAAATTGCCTTTTGGTTTATACATTACTAATTCCGTTCAGGAAGAAGTAGGTTTGCGCGGTGCAGAAATGATTACACATACCATAAAACCAAACGTTGTGATTTGTACTGATGTTACCCATGACACCCAATCGCCAATGATGAATAAAGTAACAAGTGGAGATATTTCAATGGGTGAAGGACCTGTTTTGACTTACGGTCCTGCAGTACAAAATAATTTGTTGAAACTAATTATCAATGCTGCTGAGAAAAAGAAAATCCCTTTTCAACGTGCTGCAGTATCTCGTGCAACAGGAACGGATACGGATGCATTTGCATATTCAATAGGTGGTATCCCTTCTGCTTTAATTTCATTACCTTTGAGATATATGCACACAACTGTAGAAAGTGTACATAAACAAGATGTCGAAAATGTAATTAAGTTGATTTTTGAATCATTGAAATCTATAAAGAACAATCACGATTTCAAATACTTTAATAATAACTAAATTGGATTTTAATTCCTGTCAAT
>CAIRRW010000319.1 GCA_903881065.1 uncultured Bacteroidota bacterium | reverse complement strand
TATAAAAAGCGATAAAAAACACTATTATTCATTCACCTTTTTCGGAGCCGCCCTTCTTGTCGGTTACGAATTCCCAATCAAGCCATTTCCTATTTACATCGAAGCCCGTGCCGACGTATCCTCCGCTAATCCATCACCAAATTCCGGTACATTCACAATATATACCTGGGATATATGCCTCGGCATCAAACTAAGAAGAACCAAAAATCTTCGCAACCGTTCTAATCTCATCTAATCAAACCACCAAGTCATCAAGCTCATCAAGCAATAAATACATAGCACTTCACACCTCGTCACCCCTCTCCTTCCTTCAAGGAGAGGGGTTGGGGGTGAGGTCATCAGCACATCAGCACATCTCCTCATCAGCACATCATTCCCACATCATCCCCACATCAACAAAATAACCTATCTTTGCACCCCGAATAAAAAATTCATGTTCAAACAATACGATGTAATAGTAGTAGGTGCCGGCCATGCAGGATGCGAAGCAGCAGCAGCAGCAGCCAACATGGGCTCCTCCACCCTATTGATTACAATGAACATGCAAACCATAGCACAGATGTCCTGCAACCCTGCAATGGGCGGCATTGCCAAAGGACAAATCGTCAGAGAGATAGATGCAATGGGCGGTTACTCCGGCATCGTTACTGATAAAACAGCAGTCCAGTTCCGAATGCTCAACCGTTCAAAAGGCCCTGCAATGTGGTCGCCGCGTGCCCAATCCGACAGATGGAAATTCGCAGAAGAGTGGCGACTCATGCTCGAAGCCACACCCAATCTCGATTTTTGGCAAGATACCGTAAAAAACATCTTAGTTTCTGATAATCAAGTTATTGGAGTAATCACCGGCATGGACATCGAAATCCGCGCCAAATCAGTCATCCTAACCAACGGAACCTTCCTCAACGGTATCATCCACCTTGGAGAAAAACAATATGGAGGTGGAAGAGCAGGCGAAAAGGCATCCACCGGCATCACTGAACAGTTAGTACAAGTAGGCTTTCAATCTGGTCGAATGAAGACGGGTACACCGCCTCGTATCGATGGTCGCTCCCTCGATTATTCCAAAATGGAAGTACAGCACGGCGACGAAACACCAAGTAAATTCTCCTACTTAAACGTCCCTCAATTCGATTATAAAGTAAAAAGAAACGACGCTTTCGCCAACGGCCCCGAAGGACAAATACCATGTTACATCACCTATACTAACGATGAAGTTCATGACATCCTCCGCACCGGCTTCGAAAAGTCACCTATGTTTTCAGGTCGTATTCAAGGCCTCGGACCAAGATATTGTCCAAGTATAGAAGATAAAATTACCCGCTTCGCAGATCGAAATCGTCACCAGATTTTCGTGGAACCCGAAGGTTGGAACACCGTCGAAATTTATGTCAACGGCTTCTCCACCTCCCTTCCCGAAGATGTCCAGTACAAAGCATTAAAAAAAATTCCCGGCTTCGAGAACGTCAAAATGTTCCGTCCCGGATATGCCATCGAGTACGATTACTTTCCTCCACAGCAATTAAACCTAACCCTCGAAACTAAGCTTATCAAAAATCTTTATTTCGCCGGACAGATTAATGGCACCACAGGATATGAAGAAGCAGCTTGCCAGGGATTGATGGCAGGCATCAATGCCCACTTAAAAATTAACGAAAAGGAACCATTTATCCTTTCCCGTTCCGAAGCATATATCGGTGTCTTAATTGATGATTTAGTTACAAAAGGTACCGAAGAACCATATCGTATGTTCACCTCTCGTGCCGAATATCGTATTCTTCTCCGTCAGGATAACGCAGATATTCGCCTCACACCTAAAGCTTACGAAATAGGTTTAGCTAAAAAAGAAAGGTTGGATAGAGTACATTTCAAGCAACAACAGACTAACGAAATTATCAATTATTTCAAAAAGGAAAGCATAGAGCCTGTGGAAATTAATCCTGCTTTGGAAGCAATTGGTTCTGCTCCAATAACCCAAAAGGTCAAAATGTTTGGTGTATTAACTCGCCCTACAATTACCCTTTTGGACTTTGCAATATACTCACCGAAGATAAAAGAATTCATATCAAAGTATGATTTTGAAAACATCGAACAGGCAGAAATTCTAATGAAGTATGAAGGTTACATTTCAAAAGAACACGAGTTGGCAGATAAACAAACCAGGCTAGAAGACCTCCTTCTTCATGACGATTTTGATTACGTAAGGCTTACTTCCTTATCCAAAGAAGCCCGAGAAAAGCTAACTAAAATACGCCCAAGAACAATAGGTCAGGCATCAAGAATTTCCGGAATCACCCCTTCCGATGTTTCTATTTTAATGGTTTATTTAGGAAGATAGCAATATTGTTTCACGTGGAACACAACAGAAAAACAATTTCCATCTGAATACATTCTTACCCAATTAATCAACCAGCAAATTAAAGAATATTATAATAACAAACACGAGAATTAATAAATGGAAACAATTAACAATTGCCCAATCTGCAATTCAAGCACTACAAATCAATTTTTAACTTGCATTGATCATACCGTTTCACGTGAAACATTCCACATCGTTCAGTGTCAATCCTGTGGATTTAAATATACAAATCCACGACCAGAAGAACAAAGTTTAAGCGCATACTACCAATCTGAGAAGTATGTTTCTCATTCCAATACTAAGAAAGGTTTTATAAATTATACATACCAAATTGTAAGAAAATATACCTTACTTAAGAAATTACAATTGCTATCCAAGTATTATAAAACAGGAAAAGTATTGGATATTGGGTGTGGAACTGGTGAATTTTTGAATGTTTGCAAACAAGCAAAATG
>CAIRRW010000318.1 GCA_903881065.1 uncultured Bacteroidota bacterium | reverse complement strand
TGTTCGGAAAAGTTTTCCCTTTAGTCTTTAATTTGTCGATAGATAAATTTAAGGATGTAGATTTTATAGAGTTTTTACTTCTATTATTACTAAAGGCTTTGGATGAATCCGATACGAAGATATACTAATGCAAACTGATAAGCCGAATAATAAATACAATAGTTAATAAGTAAATGAGGCGTAATAATTGGCACGATTTTATTTTTTTCCACCTCTTCCTGTTCGCCCACCTCTTCACGCTTTTGAAAATATTCGTCGAAAGGCGAGGAAGAAAGTTAAAATAAAGTTATACAATGAGATTTGAAGGAGAAAAGTGAATAGAGGATGAAATTGGTTAGCTTTGTTGAGAATTAAAAAGCGGTAATGAGAAAAATATTTCTGTTGATTTTTTGTGTATTGAATATAGTTTGCTATGCTCAAAACTGGCAATGGGCAAAACACTTTGGAAGTATTAATAATGATGGCGCAAGCAGAATGTGTATAGATGCAACTGGAAACATATTTATGACAGGGAGTTTTTTGTTTCCAAGCGGAACTTTCGGTACTAATGTAATTACCACTTATGGTTTACAAGATGTCTATATTGTAAAGCTTGATGCGAATGGAAATTTTATCTGGTCGAAACGAGCGGGAGGCGGACCATCAAGCAATGAAGGTGATGGAGGGGGTACTATTAAATATGAATCGTTTTCGAACAGTATTATAATATCAGGGGAGATGGATGGGAGTAATGAAACCATTGATTCGTGTAATTTAGGTTTCGGGAATAAAATATTTCTGTCAAAACTTGATTTGAATGGCAATTGCATTTGGTCTGCAAGTATAGCAGCCTTTTCAGGGGTAAATTCTGGGCAAATAGTTGTTGATAATGCAGGTGCTATTTATATGACTGGTGCTAATTTAAATCCAACTACTATTGGAAGTACCCATATTCCTGCGGGAAATTTTCTTGCAAAGTTTAATTCCTCAAACGGGGCTTGCGTTTGGGCTAAGAAAATAGCGAATGTATATACTTATTCATTGGCAATTAAGTTATTTAATAATAATTTATATATCGGAGGCAGCACTAATAGTAATAATGACACAATAATTGTTGATACAGCAACTGTAATCGCTCACCCTTACGATATGTTTATTTCAAAATTTGATACAACAGGTAATGTTTTATGGTTAAGAACTATGGGCGGCCCCAACATGGACAGAGGAGGCACATTAGATTTGGATGGTAGCGGTAATATATATAGTACAGGCTATTTTACTGATACGGCATATTTTGGAAGCACAATGCTCACCAATAGTATTAACAAAGACTGGTATATTGCTAAGTATAGAAACAATGGAAATCTTGTATGGGTTAAGCAGGCTCATTCAACAAGCAATATCGATTTTGGGAATGTTTCTACTGATAATAATGGAAATACGTATGCATCTGGTTTATTAGCAGGTTCGGCAACTTTCGGGTCAATTACACTGACAGCAACCAGTGCTTTTGATATGTTTATAACAAGGTACGATAGTAGCGGTGTATGTCTTGGAGCAAAAAATGTAAATACGAGTGGTGCTTTAGGAAATAGCGGTGATGTCCTTACAAATACAGATGGCGGTTGCTACGTTTGTAATAATTTTTCAAGCACTGCAAACTTTGGTGATATTCCATTAACCAGCTATGGTGGATCCGATATTTACCTTGCAAAATTAGATGCCATGACAGGCATTGAAACTCAAACTCTCAATAACAATAATTTAGTTATCATCTCCCCCAACCCCTTCACATCCCTCACAACAATTTCTTTTTCTTCGGAACAAACAAACACCACAATACAAATAACAGATGTAACAGGAAGAATAGTTACCGATAAATACTTACTAGTAAATGGCAAAACCGCAACACTTGATATGAGCGGCTATGCAAAAGGTGTTTATTTTGTACAAATAACTGATGCCAATAAAAATGTGGTGAACAGGAAAGTGGTGAAGGATTAAGAATAGACAAAGCCCCTTTCAGAAATGTTCGGGGCTTTTTTTATTTGCTACGTTTTAATTTTTTCTTTGGGTTCTGTCTGGTATCCCAAAAAGTAAGTAGTTCAATGTGATTGGGTTTTACCCTGTACAATAGTAAATTGTGTTTTGTAATCAAGGCTTCGTGTATGTTTTTCTTATTGGATTGCCGATACATTAATGGGTTTTCTGCAATAAAAAAGATAACCGTATTTGCTGTATTAATAAAATTACTGACTTCCTTGTCTGTCCAGTTTTCTTCCAGATACGTTATAATCTTTTGATAGGTAACTTCTGCTTCCGTGGTCCATCTTATTTCTTTAGCCACTTTTTATATTTTTTCATTACTTCATCGTGGGTTTTGTACTCCCCTCTGTCAGCTTGTTTCATACCTCTTAATGCCGATGCTTTTATTTCATCGGGCAGTTCATCCCATAAATCAGTTTCATAACTATTTAAAACAGCTTTCAAATGTTTTAAAATCACTTCGCTGTCAATACCCAAAATAGTTTGAGCCAATTTTATTTTTTCTACATGTACATTCATTGCTTTTATTTTTATACAAAGTTAATAAAATAAACACCATAAAAATAATGATTGTAACAGGGTGAATGGTTTATGATAAATGGTTAATGGCAAAACCACCACCCTTGATATGAGCGGCTATTCAAAAGGTATTTATTTTGTACAAATAACTGATGAAAATAAAAATGTGGTGAATAGGAAGATAATTGTCAATTGATAATGGAAAATTGATAATGAGGTATTCACACATTGTCAATTGTTAATTATCCATTCTCAATTAAAAAGAAAAAAGCTCTTTGCAGAAATGTGCGGGGCTTTGTCTATTCTCTTTTCTGTCCAAATTTACTGAAAACAGCTTCCAGTAAATTGATAAATTTTTTCAAGACATCAAAATAAAGGGTTATTCCAAAAGTAAGTGACATCAACCAGATGATACAAAGATTAAATCCAAAGGTATCATAAAAGGTTCCCATAAATTTTTTGCGTGGTGCATAAAAATGTGCTCTTCCAAAATTAGAATTCACAGGATCTAAATAAATAGGGTCGGTTTTCTGAATAAACTTTCCATCCATGTCTAATATCCTAAGCAAGGAGTTTTTATTTGTAACCAAGTCTGCAAGGTTTTCATTTGCATATTCATCTTGTTCTTTCAAATATTTTGCTCTTGATGCACTGTCTTTATTTAACTGATTTACTGTGGCATCTTCTTTATCTCTTGCATTTTTTGAATACTTTATATAGTATGCTCTAAGATTTTCAAAGAAATCGTTTATATGTTTTGCTACCGTAGGATTGAATTTTTCAATCGTTAGGTTATCTTTTGCATCGCAAACAATTTTACTTTGTGATACTCCAGGTGTATTTTCTTCTTTTATAATTTCACTTTTCAGCATTTTAAGTGCGTCAATTACTTCCTGCTTTTTGTGAATATCAGTATAATCGCTTTCACAATTATTTAATTTGTTTGACATTGCAGTAAGCCAATTATCTTTTTTATAAGTGGCCATGTGTATTGCCTTTTCGTACTTATAAATTCTTTTATTGAATACATTATCTTTATATTGTTTTACCGCCAATGCCTCGAAAGCCCATCGAGATGTCATCACTTCACCAATCAAAGGCACTTCGCTTTGCGATGTAATTGTAGGATTTAACTTATCAAATTTTACAATAATACCGCTGAATAATAGTTGAGGAATAATTAAAAACGGAATTAAAATATAAATGGTTACTGCCGAATTGAAACTTGCTGAAATGTTCAAGCCAAGCATATTTGCAAAGCAGGAAGTTGTGAATAATACAACCCAATATTCGAACCACATACCATGTATTTGCAATATATAGTTTCCTATTATTACAAACATCATTGTTTGAATTGCCGATAATACAAACATGATTACAATTTTACTCCATATATAACTGCCTTTGCTTAAATTCAAAAATGATTCACGCTTTTGAATCTTTCTGTCTTTTATGATTTCTTCCGCACTCACTGTTAACCCAATAAATAGGGCAACAACAACCGCCATGAACATATATGTAATAATATTTTCATTTTCACGGAAAGTGTAACCTACCTTGTTTGATAAATCCTGATTGGTATATTTTACAAAGAAAGCAAGTATAAAAGCTAAAACAGGAGCTTCAAGTAAATTGATGGAAAGATATTGTTTGTTTGTGAGTTTTGATAAAACATCACGTGTAATAAATACTTTAAACTGCTTGAACTTATTAGGTACCTTAAATGTGCTTTCTGGTATTTCTGTAACTGTATTTACATCTTCTATTTTGGTCTCAATCTTTTCCTTATACTGAAGATTCCATTCAACAGGCGACACTTTTCGGTTACGAGTAATGTTTCCATACTCATCCAAAACCTTTGATTCAATAATATTGAATACCTGTTCGGGGTTCACGTTACCACATTCTATACACTCACTTTCATTACTGTTGACATGATTCACTACTGTTTTAAAATAGATTACCGAGTCAACAGGATTTCCATAATAAATTGGATACCCTCCAACATCAAGTATCATCAGTTTATCAAACATTTTGAAAATGTCGGAAGATGGTTGGTGAATAACCACGAATACTAATTTACCTTTCAAAGCAAGCTCTTTCAAAAGGTCCATAATATTTTCTGAATCTCTGGAAGAAAGCCCTGAGGTAGGTTCATCCACAAAAAGTACTGAAGGTTCACGAATTAATTCGAGAGCAATATTTAATCGTTTTCGCTGACCTCCGGATATTGTTTTTTCAAGCGGACTTCCGACTTTCAAATCCCTTGTTTCTATCAATCCAATACTTGTTAATACATCAACAACCAACTTTGAAATTTCGCTGTCTTTTTTGTTTCCAAAACAAAGTTTTGCATTATAGAAAAGATTTTGGAAAACAGTTAATTCCTCAATCAATAGGTCATCCTGAGAAACCATTCCAATTACGCCTTCAATCTTATGCTTCTCACTATGGATATTTATTCCATTAATTTTTACAGAGCCATTGCTTGGTATTTCGTTGCCGTTAAGAACATTTAGAAGGGTTGATTTTCCTGCTCCCGAACCTCCCATTATTCCTATCAGTTTTCCTGAATCTTCACTGAAATTAATATCCCGTAATCCTAATTTGCCACCCTTAAATTTGTATTCCAGATTTTGAACAGAAAAAGATACTTTAGCCTTGGAAGTATCACTCAAAAAGGAACTTAAAATATCGCTGTAATAAACCGGCTTAACTTTAGAACTGCGCAATGAAGAGCCTGGTGTAAGAATATATACTTTACCTGATGTTAATATCTGACCATTAAGATATAAATTACTCTTGCCAAAATAAAGTAAGGCATATAAATTTACACTTGGCACCCATAGAACCCTCGCCTGGCCTGTAACGCCTTCAGCATATATGTGTTTTGTTTCCTTTAGATTATTTTGTGTTTGATTATTTATTAAAAGAACACGTGGAGAATCAGGTACGTTATCAATGTTCGCACGTACAAAGTCCATGCTGCTATTAAACTCTTCTTCACTGATATTAAAGGTTTCGGCAACCGTTTTTACAAACTCCAGTTCCTGCTCTCGTAATTCTTCATTGGAACTAATAAACTCAATCAATCGAATAAGCACCACCACTTTTTGAACCTGAGTAAGTTCACTATTTATCTGAGTACATATTCGTAATACTTTTACAGAATTGAGTGAAGTACGTTTTGCTGTCCCGTCTTTCTTTTTAGTAACAGCGTGATGC
>CAIRRW010000317.1 GCA_903881065.1 uncultured Bacteroidota bacterium | reverse complement strand
GAAAAAATATTGTTACCTTTATGTTCCAATTAAAAATGATGAAGCGATTTAGCAAATTAATATTATTTATTTTTTTCATCAGTATTATTATTACTTCCTGTGTAAAACAGAAAAGTTTTCCGACATCACCCGTAATTACATTTAAGGAAGTAGATAAATTTGAAAGTACTTTTCACCGAAGCAATGGCATTGATTCTACCTTCCTGGACTCAATGTATGTGGTAATAAAATTTACAGATGGCGACGGTGATATTGGTGGAAACACAAGTGGCAAAAGTGATTTCTTAATGAAATATTTGCGCATGGATAATTCAGGAAATTTTGTTCCTTATAATTCTAATCCAAATGGTATTTATGCTACTCCATTTGATACTCTGTTTCAAACATACAACGTTCCGTACATTACTCCTGAAGGACAATACAAGGCGCTTGAAGGGGAGATAAGAGCACAATTTAAAGGCAAAGACAGCAATGGAAATGTTAATATATTATATCTCCCAACAGACAAAGTAATTAAATACGAAATCACGCTTCGTGATAGAGCAGGAAACATAAGTAATAAAGTTACTACTAATGAAATTGCAGTACCTTAATTAATATTTTCCTGATTAGTTTTGTACAATTCCATATTAATTTTATTTAAATGAAAATTCATAAACCAATTATTATTTGGCTATTTACAGGGTGTATAATGATCTATCTTATGGTTGTAATTGGCGGAATTACCCGACTTACCCACTCCGGTTTATCAATGGTAGAATGGAATCCTATAATAGGTTCCATACCACCAATGAGTGATGCCGACTGGCAAATACCATTTGATAAATACAAACAAACACCCGAATATCAAATAATAAACAATCAGTTTTCTTTAGAGGAATTTAAATCCATTTACTGGTGGGAATACATTCATCGTTTCCTTGGAAGAACAATAGGCGTAGTGTTTCTAATCCCCTTCTTTTATTTCTGGAGAAAGAAACAATTTGACAAATCACTTCTTAAAAAGATGTTTGTACTGCTTGGATTAGGTGCATTACAGGGAGTTCTTGGATGGTATATGGTTTATAGCGGCTTGCAAAAAGAACCTCATGTAAGTCATTATCGATTGGCAGCACATCTTATATCTGCATTCACAGTATTTGGTTTTACCTTTTGGTATGCTCTTGATTTGCTTTATCCACAAGCTATAGACGAAAATAAAATTATCAAACAGGTAAAACGAATGTCGATTTATATGTTTGGCATTATAGTATTGCAAATTATTTACGGAGCTTTTGTTGCAGGTTTGCGAGCAGGATTATTTTATAATACCTTCCCGAAAATGGGTACAAAGTTTATTCCTGATACAGTAACTTCCTTCGATCCGTTTTATAAAAACTTAATAGAAAACCCTTCCGGAGTGCAGTTTATACATCGCACTATAGCCTATCTGGTTTTAATAATTGTTTTATTTACATGGGAAACAATACGAAAAATGGAACTATCAAAACTACAAAGCAGGGCATCCAACTTTATGTTGGGAGTGGTGATTGCACAATTTCTATTGGGAATAATAACGTTACTTTATGCAGTGCCAGTAACAATGGGAGTATTGCACCAGACAGGGGCCTTCTTGCTGTTTGCTTCTTCCTTATTTTTTATGCACAGTCTTCGCAAATCTGTTTGATGTTTCGTCTTCTTTCCATTCAAACGTTTCTATCATTCGATATATATCCTTGCGAATATAATCAACCACTGGCGAGATAGAATCAGTATTCGGCACAGCATTAAAATATAATGCTCCGCGTATAAAGTGCTTTGTACTATCCGTTAAAAAGAATTGAATAGACGAGGCTGCATTGCCTTCAATATCATATACCAATCCATATACTTTATTTTTAGGTTTTGAAATCTGTTGTTCTTCAATCCCAGAAGCCTTAATCTGATGCTTGGAAGCAAGTGTATATGTATCCTGCAGATATCCCTGAATATTATTGTTAACCGCTTTATAGCTTATATGCAGCGTTCCGTTAAATGATGGAAAATTCAAGTTCAACCAACAAGGTTCTGCATTATAATTCTGGTCTATATCCATTTTACTATAAGCAGGTATTTCAAAAGTAAAAGGGCAATCTCCATCATATTTCACATACTTCTTTTCTGGAAAAGTTAGACGGAAATAAGCACGCGGTTTGGGTGCTGTAGCTTCATCATCCTTGCATGAATTTAATAAAAGAGAAGCAGCAAACACTAACAAATAAACAATTCTAAACTTTAAATTTTCAACTTTCAACATCATCCTCATCATTTTTCTCAATAGTTATTTTAACTCTTTTAATCTTTCTATTATCTGCCGATTCAATTGTAAAAAGTAAATGATTAAATCTAATCTTCTCGTTCTTAGTCGGTATTCTTCCTTCCAATTCAAGTATTAAACCAGCTAATGTATCTGCCTCTCCTTTTGCTTCTTCAAACGCCTCACCATCAATTTCCAATATCCTATATACATCATTTAAATGCGCTTTGCCTTCAAACACATAATTGCTATCATCCAGTTTTGAATACACTAAATCATCATCATCAAACTCATCATTTATCTCTCCTACAATTTCTTCTATAACATCTTCCAGCGTAACGATTCCTGAAGTACCACCGTACTCATCAACAACTACAGCTAGGTGTATTTTTTTTGATTGAAACTCACGAAGCAAGTCGTCTATCTTTTTATTTTCTGGAACAAAGAAGGGTGGTCGAATAATTGAATGCCAGTTAAAATCATTCCCCTCATCAATATATTGTAACAAATCTTTTGCATAAACTACTCCGGCAATATTATCCAGCTTCTCCTTATAAATAGGAACACGTGAAAACCCACTGTTGGTTATATCTTCAAGCAGTTTCGTATATTCACGTTCATATTCGAAGGCAACCACATCCATCCTGGATTTCATAATCTGCTTTACATCCGTACTGCCAAACTTCACTATTCCTTTTAATATTTTATGATCTTCAACGGGAATGTCTTTATCCGAAGTCAATTCAAGAGCTTGAGATAATTCATCAACTGAAATATTATGTGATTTAGGTTTAATAACTTTATCTAGAAATGAAGAAGAGAAAACAAGGAAAGTACTGACAGGATAGAAAACACGCTGAAGAAATTGAACAAAGGAAACAAGCACACGTGTAGAACTTAACGGGTTTTGAGTAGCATATATTTTAGGAATTACTTCGCCAACCAATAAAATTAAAAAGGTAACCACCACTACTTGCATTATAAATCCAACAATATGACTTTCGGTAGAGAACTCAAACAAACCTTCCATTACTAAAGTTGAAAGAACGACTACAGCAATATTTATAAAATTAATACTTATAAGAAGTGTTGCCAATAAACGTTTTGGAGCTGCAACTAGTTTAAGAATCTTTTCATCTGTTTTACTTCCGGAAGTTTTTAGTTCTTCCATATCTGTTGGCGTTAGCGAAAAGAATGCCGACTCGGCAGCCGAAACAAATGAAACGATAACCAGCAATACAAGCATTGAAAGCATTGAAAACAAAATACCAGTTGACAATGGATTAACGGTGATACTTAGAATAGATGAATGGGAAAATATTGAAAAAATACTCTGGACGGACAAGGTTATGGGCTTTGGTTAAACAAAAATGTTTGGTTGTAAAGATACTTTTTTACAACCAAACATCGTTATTATAGTTTTAAAATGGCAGTCCATCAGTTCCTGTTGAAGGAGTTTCAGAGGACCCATGATCTTCTGAAGAGGATGAATTGTTTTCTCTTTTACTTAATATTGTAAATGAATCTCCAACTATTTCTGTTGTATAATGTTTAACACCATCTTTTTCATAATTGCGTGTTCGTATCTTTCCTTCAAGATATATTGTTGTTCCTTTTCTTAAAAATTTCTCAGCAATATCCGCAAGGCCTTTCCAAACAACAATATTATGCCATTCGGTTTGCTCCACACGATTACCAGATTTATCCTTGTAGGATTCTGATGTTGCCAAAGGAAATTTTGCAATTACCTTGTCTCCTTCCAGATGACGTACTTCAGGATCCTTACCTAAGTTCCCTACTAGAATTACTTTGTTTACTCCAGCCATTTTGTTTTTGTTTTAAATTTATATTTAAGCAAATGTAATTAAAGCGAATGGATTTAATCCATTAAATAGAATATTAAATTATTTTACAATAATTCGTCCAAGTAGTTTGTTGAACTCCTTCTTTGCTTGAAGCAATTGAAATTGAGTTTGCATCAATGTCATCATTTCTTCTTCTGTAGGATTTTCTTTTAGTTGCTTTTGAATATCACCAATCATCATTTCCAGCCTTCTGCTTTTCAAAGCATATACAGCATTGTTCATTGATTGTTTGATAATATCTTCTTCTTTGGTAATAAATATACTATGCTTTTCCCAATCAGAAAGTGTGTATGGGCTGCTGATTAAATCCACTGTCAACGAACATATTTCTACGTTTTCGTGATTGGTAAAATAATTAAAATCAGGTACGCTATTGTTTTCTATTTGCTGAACAAACTCATTGAAAACATTATGGTACAACACATTTTCCAGGATAATATTATCATGTTGCAACTCGTGAATAATTAATTCGGCAACACTGATATCAATTGGAATAAGTTTGCCATCTTCATCTGCGTCCTCACTATCCACCTGCACTATTTTACTTCCATAATTAATCAGCAACCTAATGATATCTCTTTCCTGATGTTCGGAATCTGCAATTCCATGTTCCTTTTTTTCAACTATCCGAACCTCATCTACACTTGTATTTTCAGAGGAAAGTTGCTCGGGTGATTGAGCATGATTTCTTTTATCATTAAACTTCTTGCTGCGGATTTTATTTAGTTCACTCAGCAAAACTGTTTCCTCCACATCCATTATCCGGCTGCATTCCTTAATATACACCGAACGATAAATAGCTTCGGGAATCAATGCAATACTTTCTACAATTTCTTTGATAAGCTGCGCCTTTTTGATTGGGTCGTTTTTAACGTCGCCCATCAACAGGTTTGTTTTGAAGGAAATAAAATCTTTAGAATTATCCTTAATAAAGGCTTTCAGCTCATCCGATGTAACTCTTTTGGAATATGAATCAGGATCTTCATTGTCGGGAAACAATAAAACTTTTACATTCATTCCTTCTTCCAGAATCAAATCAATACCTCTGAAACTTGCTTTAATACCTGCACTATCGCCATCATATAGAATGGTAATATTGTTGGAATATCGGCGGATAAGTTTTATCTGTCCTGCTGTTAACGAAGTACCGCTGCTCGCCACCACATTTTCAATTCCTGCCTGATGCATTGATATGACATCGGTGTAGCCTTCCACCAACAAACAATTATCCTGTCTGATGATATCCGCTTTGGCATGAAATATTCCATACAACACATCACTCTTGTGATATATCTCCGTTTCAGGAGAGTTGATATACTTGGCCGTTTTTTTATCAGTTCGTAATGTTCTTCCTCCAAAAGCAATAACACGACCACTTACATTGTGTACCGGAAACATTACGCGCCCCCAGAACCTATCAAGGAATTTATGTTCTGCTTTTACAGTTTCTGTTTCATCTTGAATCGCTTCCTGCTCGTTCTTGTATTCAATGGTAAGTCCTGCTTTTACGAGGTATTCGAACTTATATCCATTTGCTAAAGCAGCATCAGTAAAAGCAGTACGGTTATTAATGCTGTATCCAAGCTGGAACTTCTGAATGATGTCTTCTCTGAATCCTCTTTCCTTGAAATACCCCAACCCAATGGACTTTCCTTCATCAGTGGAATATAAATTCTCGGTAAAATTCTTTTGTGCAAATGCAGAAACAACAAACAAACTTTCCCGGTCGTTGTTAGATTGAATCTGCTCGGGAGTCTGCTCCTCCTCTACTATTTCAATGTTATATTTTTTGGCAAGAGTCCGCAACGCCTCCGGATAGGTCATTTGCTCTTTCTCCATCACAAAGTTTACGGCGTTACCTCCTTTGCCACAGCCAAAACATTTATAGATTCCTTTGGCAGGAGAAACATAAAACGACGGTGTTTTCTCATCATGAAACGGACAACGACCAATAAGATTTACGCCACGCTTTTTAAGCGTAACATAATCCGCCACCACATCTTCTACTCGTGCAGCTTCAAATATCTTATCTATGTCTTCTTTGTGAATCATTTTTAGTCCATCGGGGGCGCCATCAACTCGTCTTCCTTCTTATTCTTCTCATTTCTATAAATGATAATCATACTTGCAGCTACCATTATTGCACTAATCACTACAAAAATCCATTCGCTAGTTGATGATCCTATTTTATCTGCATCTTCGCCTACGATACCTTTATTGGCAAGCCAGGCAACAAATACCGCAACTCCATTATTTATAAAGTGTGCTATCATGCCTGGCCACAATGAACCGCTCCATACAAAAAGATAACCAAGATAAGCGCCCATCAACATCCGAGGCACGAAACCATAAAACTGCATGTGAAATGCGCTGAACAAAGCAGCACCAATCCATACTCCTACATGTTTGTTCTTTGTACATTCTATCAATACTTTCTGGAGCATCCCCCTGAAAAATATCTCTTCGCTTACTGCAGCCATAAAGGCAATAACAAATAAATTCAATACTAAAGTTCCTGTTGTAGTGCCTTTGGTAAAGGCATCTGTAATTGCTCCTGCCTGTGCTTCACTACTTTTCATCCATCCTTCCATACCTCTGAAAGCTGCCGGAAGGTGCATAGCCTGATTCATTTCTGCCAGCCAATTGATTATCGGCATTGCCATAAATATCCCTACTCCTGCTACCAAAGCTGTGCCTAAGGCAGGACGTGTAGTAAATCCTAGGTAATGTATTCCGTGTTTTGTCCAAAAAATACTAAACAACATCGGCGGAAGAATAAAGATGATAATCACACTTATTAATTGCTCCATCTTCATCTTAAATATCTCATCAGCATCCTCTAGATTAAGCTTAACATTTAACAAAGACGACAGATACGTGAGTACGCCAAGCAAAAAGAGCACAAATAGAATTATCGATAATTTAAGCCACGAATGGCGTTCTTGTTCTATGTTTTCCATTACTTATCTTATTTATTTTGGTAATTTTGTACAAACTTAAGGAAAATTAATCACCACTAAGGCACTAAGAATACTTAGAAAGTATATAAAAATTAAACTTAGTGAACTTAGTGCCTTAGTGGTAAATTAAATGTATGGTTAAAATTGGCACTATAGAATTAGGCGACTTTCCGCTGCTGCTTGCTCCGATGGAAGACGTGAGCGACCCGCCTTTTCGTGCAGTATGTAAAAAGAATGGTGCCGATTTGATGTATACTGAATTCATTTCTTCGGAAGGACTTATTCGTGATGCTAAAAAAAGCCTTCAGAAACTCGACATATTTGAGTACGAACGCCCTATCGGTATTCAGTTGTTCGGTTCCGAAATTGATTCGATGCGCGAAGCGGCTGCTATTGCCGACAGCGCCAACCCTGATTTGATTGATATTAATTATGGATGTCCGGTGAGACAGGTAGCTTGTCGTGGCGCAGGCGCTGCTCTTCTTCAGGATATTCCGAAGATGGTAGAAATGACTTCGGAGATTGTGAAGATAGCCACCCGACCGGTAACCGTGAAAACCCGTTTGGGTTGGGACGACAACACAAAAAATGTGATGGAAGTTGCCGAACGACTTCAGGACATTGGCATTCAGGCACTCACTATACATGGTCGTACACGAGCACAAATGTATAAAGGCGATGCCGACTGGACATTGATTGGCGACATAAAAAATAATCAGCGAATAAAGATTCCAATATTTGGCAATGGCGATATCGACACTCCAGAGAAAGCTTTGGAATATAAAAATCGATACGGCGTTGATGGCATTATGATTGGACGTGCAAGTATCGGCTATCCGTGGATTTTTAATGAGATAAAACATTATTTGAAAACAGGCACACCTCTGGCATCGCCTACCATTGCCGACAGAGTAGCAGTTTGTAAGGAACATCTTGATTTTTCGATGCGCTGGAAATCAAACCACGCCGGCATTGTGGAAATGCGCCGTCATTATACCAATTATTTTAAAGGCTTGCCTCACTTTAAAGAATACCGCCTCAAATTAGTAACTACTTATTCGTATGAGGAGGTTATTAAAATTCTGAATGAAATTGACAAGAAGTATTCCGAAATGGAAATAAGTCCGGTGATTTTTTAGTTTCCCTTATTTCTGAACTTCTTCCCTTCTTCAAAAACCAAAATTCCTTGATTTTATACTCAATTGCCTAGGAAATGTTGTAAAACATTGAGTATTAGTCACCATTTGGGTAGAGAAATATCTACGGGAAGATACCCTCGTGACCACTAGGGTACAGTTCCGTACACGTTTCTCTACCCTAGTGGTCACGAAGGCACCAAAAGTTAAAGAATTATCTACCCGAGTGACCACGATAGCAGGAAAATGTAAAGGAAATACTACCCTAAATAGCATTTATCTATACTATTAATCATCAAAAAAACGAAAACGCTACATGAAATTGTAATATCTGAAAGAAGAAAGAAACAAATCACAGGCTTTTG
>CAIRRW010000316.1 GCA_903881065.1 uncultured Bacteroidota bacterium | reverse complement strand
TGACAGCCACATTTCGTACTTGAAATATTATACAAATGGCAGAGCTGGTTTGGAGCTTTCAGTTATATATACAATAAGTAAAAAAGTTAAATCACATTTTTAAAGATGAAAAAAACAGTAATAACGTTATCAATAGTATTTTTAGGAGGATTTATTTATTCGCAAAATTTATTGAGTCATAACGAAAATAACAAAAGCCCTGAAATAATTAATGCTCTGGATTCTGTTATATTTGATTTATCGAATTCAATAACAACAAGTAATTATGTTGAATTTCCTATTTCTATTAAATCCGATGATATCGTTAATGCTTTGGACTTTTCTCTTAAATTCAATTATGCAAATTTTACTTTTGATTCAACAATAAATCTTACAAGTTATATTTCATCTAACGGTCATTTCACAACAAGCGATTCTACTTTGAGATTTACATCCAATAGCCTCACAACTTACAGAAATGACACATCACTTGTAAGTATAAGACTATACAGACCGGGCGGTTTAACGTGCAGTAATATCAATTTACATTCAATAACGGTTTATCTGAATGGCGATCCGTGTAGTTATGGCATTAAAAATTGTATAACAACAGGGATCTCAGATGAAACAAATATGGGTAAATCAGTAAATGTTTTCCCTAACCCTGCCAAAGATTTTTTATATGTAGAGACCGAAGTATCAGCGGATATTGAGCTTATTGATATTTTGGGAAGGGAGTTGATTCCCAAAACTAGTTTAATTGCCAATCAAGAAAAAGAAATTAATATTCACATTATTCCGAATGGCATTTACTTTCTAAGATTATTCAGCGCTAATTTTTCATCTACTAAGAAAATTGTTATTAACAGGTAGTCATTACACTTTAAAAATTCTATGAAAAGAAAATCAATACTTTTCATTGCCTTGTTATCTGCGATGTCAATAATACTCAGCAGCTATTATACAGGCGTTGGAACATCTTATGGGTTGGATTGCACAGGAGCTGAAACAGGATTAAACAACCCAATGGTTTGTTCTCTATTTGGCTCATGTCATAGTCATACCTTAAACCAGACGAGGATAAATGTGTCATTGGAATTGGATTCTTCAGGAGTGCCAACAACTCATTATATTGGAGGAATGACCTATTCAATAAAGTTGACGGGTATCAATACAACCAGAGATTCTCTTCCATTTTTTGGATTTCAAGTCACTTCAATTATTGGGGATACTCAAGCCGTATCTCCAACCAATGCAGGCACTTGGCAGAGTCCATTTCCAACAGGAACACACTATTGCCCTCCGCAACCAGGCAGTTTTGTTCTTGGCTTAATGGAACAGAATATTGCCCCACCACCAATTTCAGGCAATGGAGATTCAGGTTCAGTTTATCAAATAGCAATTAATTGGATAGCCCCGCCTGCAGGAACCGGCACTATATCCTTTTGGGGTGTTTTAAATGCAATAAATAATGATTTTAATTATACAGGTGATAATTATAATAATAATCATATTGCAATTTATGAATGGTCTCCAGCTGTTGGAATTGAAAATCAAATCAGCCAAGAAAAATTAAATTTTTCTTGTTTTCCTAATCCGGCTTCTGACTTTATAAATTTAATGTATGAACTCGATGAAAAATCCAATGTAATTATTAATATATATGATTTAAATGGCAAGAAAATTATGAATGTTCAAAATGAAATTGTAAACGCTGGGCAACATAGAGTTAAAGCAAATGTTTCCAACCTAGGTAAAGGAACATATTTAGTTAGTGCTGATTTGGGAGGAAAGGTTGTTGTAAAAAAATTGGTATGTAATTAATAAAGTACAATCATCCCAAAAAATCTTTATACCAATATCCCGAGCTTTTTATCAGTCTCTTTTGAGTTTTGAAATCAACATAAACAAGCCCAAATCGTTGCCTGTATCCTTCTGCCCATTCAAAATTATCGGTTAACGACCACACAAAATAACCAGCCACTTTATTTCCTTCTCTCTTCGCTTTTAACACTTGCTCAAGATAAGAGCTGAGAAACTGTTTTCTATCCTTGTCGTCTATTGTATTATCAGTTACTTCATCAGGAAAAGAAGCACCATTTTCTGTGATGATAATTTTTTTTATTCCTTTATAAGCATTGAAC
>CAIRRW010000315.1 GCA_903881065.1 uncultured Bacteroidota bacterium | reverse complement strand
ATACAAAATAGAAAAAATGAAGTGAGATTATAACTTAATTAATCCCACCCGGAAGCTAAAACATCGCAAAGATGCTTCATTTTAACAGGATTATTTTTTGTTTTTGCGTAACTCTGTAAGTGCATCAGACATGAAATATCTGTAGAGATAACATATTCAGCATTGGTTGCAGTAATGTTTTCTAACTTTTGTTCTGCCATACTAATCGAAATTGGTTCGTCCTTAACTGCAAAACTTCCGCCAAAACCGCAACATGTTTCATTATTCTTCATTTCGTAAAGTTCAAGTCCGCGTACTTTTTCAAGTAGAATTCTTGGTTCAGGCTTTATTCCGTTTTCACGCAGAGCCGAACAAGAATCATGGTAAGTAGCCTTTCCTTCAAGCTTTGCGCCGAGGTCGGTTATTTTTAAAACATTGACCATAAAGTCGGAAAATTCAAAAATATTTTTCTGAATTTGTTTGTATTCATTGTGCAAAACAGAATTATGAAACATCTCCGGATAGTAGTTTTTTATCATCCCTACACAAGATGCCGAAGGACAAACAATATAACGGTCGTTTTGAAATTCACGAATAAATTTTTCGCCTACGGATTTGCAATCATCCCAATAACCTGCATTAAAAGCAGGTTGTCCACAACAAGTTTGTTCCGGATTATAATTTACTCCGCATCCCACCTTTTCCAAAATTTTAACCATATTAAATCCTGTCTCAGGGTAAATCTGATCTATAAAACAAGGAATAAAAATATCTACAATCATTTAAACGTATATCTAATTTTCGCGAAATTACGAATCTTTATTTGTAAATCTAGCTAACATTTTTTGTTTTAGGAATAGTAAGCAAAACTAAAAAACCAACAATAAAGAAAGTGATTAAAGCTAACAGGGAATTTCGCATGCCTCCTGTAATTCCTTCTATTGCTCCAAAGGAAAGCATTCCTATTACAATTCCTATTTTTTCGCATACGTCAAAGAAACTGAAATAAGAGGCATGGTCTTCAGTTTCGGGTAGTAATTTTGAATAAGTTGAACGTGATAATGACTGTACTCCTCCCATAACAAGTCCAACCAAACAGGCAATTAGATAAAATCCATTAGGCGTGTAAACAAATGCATAAGTGCCAACACAAATACCTATCCAGATAAATAATGAAACACCCAGACCTTTTATATTTCCTATTTTCTTTGAAAGGCGTGAAAACAAAAACGAACCAAGAATTCCTACAAACTGAATTAGTAAAACACTTACAATTAAATTCCCGTCATCCAAACCAATGATTTCTTTTTTTGCAAACTGAACGGCCATCAGCATCACTGTTTGCACACCCATACTATAAATAAAAAATGCGATTAGATATCTTTTTAACTGTTTGATATGTTTTAATTCGAGCCATACTTTTTTTAGTTCCCTGAAACCTTTAAAAATAATATTCCCTTGGGAAGAGTGATTATTAGTTGTGTTTGGAAGTCTTGCAAAAGTAATCTGTGCAAATCCTATCCACCAAACAGCAACGGAAATAAATGAATATCGGGCATCCATATTAAATCCTTTTATTAAAATAAGATTAATTATTAATAATAATGAACTCCCGAAATAGCCCATTCCAAAACCTTTTGCACTGACTTTATCATGATCTTTTGGCTCTGCGATTTCCGGAAGATAAGCATTGTAAAAAACAAGACTTCCCCAAAAACCTACACTGGCAAGCAAAATGGAAAGCATTCCGAATCCTAAATGATCTTTGCTGAAAAAGAATAATGAAGCGCAGGATAATGAACCAAGCCAACAAAAGAATTGCATAAATCTTTTTTTACTGCCGCTATAATCAGCTATTCCGGACAAGATTGGAGATGTTAATGACACAATTACAAATGAAATTGCCACTACATAAGCATATAATTCTGTATTAATAAAATCAATACCGAACAAATTTACCATGTCGTTTACAACCTTCCCTGTAGCATCTTTTGTTTGGGTTACATTTTCATAAAAGATTGGGAAAATGGCTGAAGTAATAACTAACGGGTAAGATGAATTCGCCCAATCGTAGAACGTCCAGGCATTGATTAATCTTTTATCTCCTTTTTTTAGTTGCGCCATTTGTTTATTGATTTATAAATAAATATTAAAAAATATGCCCTTTAACAAATTTAGTGCGTTGGCGAAAATACAAATCTATTTATTCTAAAAAACAGTTTATCAATCACTATCCGTTTTAATAATTTCAATTTCTATTCTTCGGTTCTTTGCCTTATTTTCTTCAGTATCATTTAAAGCAATTGGTTTTATAGGTCCAAAGCCCTTGTAAGTCATGGAATTTGATACACCTTCCTGTCTTAAATAATTAAAAACAGATTTTGCTCTTTCTTTTGATAGGGCTCTATTTGCTGCTTCATTCCCTGTGTTATCTGTATATCCATCAATTTGAATTTCTACAAAAGGATTATTATTGAGTTTGATTACCAACTCTCCCAACGCAATTTCACTTGAAACTTTAAGTTTAGCAGTGCCTGTTTCGAATTGAACATTTTTTAAATTAATAATTTGTCCTGATTTTAAAGAATCTGGAAGAGTTTTAATTTTTTTCTTCTTAACTAGTTTCCCTGACACTAAGGAATCATTCGAGCTTTTATTTTTTATCAATGAAACATCATCAACAAAATAATACGCTTCTTTAAATCCAAATAAATCCCACTTGTTTCTTTTGACAAAGTCCTCTTTTGTAATAGGAGTGAAATTACCAATAATAATATACTTCTCGCCGCCATGCGCATGGTAATCTCCCTGAATTTGGAACCAATTAAGAATACCGGAAATTCCCTTTTTATAAGTTGAATCAATCAGTCCTTCTTCATCAAATTTCATCCCGAATTTGAATGCATCATCAGAAAAGTAAACTCCTATTTGACGCGCCGTAACTGTACTTTCGGACAAAAGTCGAACGAACATATTAAAATGATAAATTCTGCCTACCTCCAAAGGCTCAGTCAACTGAACATACATGTATTCCTTATATGCCTCCTGAAATCTTATACCTGCAAAACAAGTTCCTGAATGAGCGCCCTTATATTTAGAAGTGTCTTTCTTGTTTGTATTTAAATAGTAGTCAACCGTACCGACACCTTTCCACGGCTCAGCATTTTTTATATCAGTTGATTTATTTCTATGGAATTCGAAACTTGGATTAGGAACAAGGTT
>CAIRRW010000314.1 GCA_903881065.1 uncultured Bacteroidota bacterium | reverse complement strand
GCACCACTTGCAAATGTGCTGGCAATATTTACAGTAATCGTACTTGTGCCAGTTCCGCTTGCCAATGTTATGCCTGTTGGTAATGACCACATATAGGAAATTGCTCCTGTTACCGGTGTTACATTATAAGTGGCTGTCGTAGCTCCGCATAATGATACGGGACCGTTAATATTTGTTGGCTGTGGTTTCTTGGAAATCATCATACTTAAAGTGGTGTTTCCGCAATTACTATTTCCCTGTACCGTTAAATTACCATTGAGAGTTCCTGCTGCTACATTAGCTACTATGGATGTTGTTCCCTGACCGGATGAAATGGTCATTCCTGTAGGAGGTGTCCAGGTATAAGAGTTCATTCCTGCAACCGGTGTAACTGAATAAACCGCTGAAGTTAACCCGCAAACACCGTTTGGCCCAGAGATTGTTCCTGTTAATACAGGTGCTATTGAAGCTAAACCTACACTTGCTGATCCTGTACTTGTTCCACAAGCATTTGTGGAAGCTACCAATAATGTACCTGTTGTAAATCCTGATGTAGGTGATACCGTTAATGATGATGTACCTTGTCCGGATAATGTAGTCATCCCTGTTGGTATTGTCCAGTTATAACCAGTTGCACCCGATACTGCTGGAATAGTATATACAAATGTATTAGTAGTGGAAGCACATGTGCTATAATTCCCTAATATACTTACAGGAGCTACAGGTGCGGATGCTGTAACAGTTATGTAATTTGTTTTGGTTACAGAATTAGAGCCATATGCATTTGTTACGGTTAATGTTACCGATTTAGTTCCTGTAAAAGAATAACTTACAGTAACAGGTCCAGCTCCGGTTGCTGTTGCAGGAGATGCTCCTGTACCGAAATTCCAATTATAAGTACTGTAACTATCAGTATAGATTGACGTACTGTTAAATGACGTACTTCCATCCAAATAACATAAAACATTCAATGAAGTGGATGTAAAATTAGCAACTGGTAGTGGTGGTGTTATCATAAAATTAACATTTCCACTTGCACCACCACCGGTAGTACCACCATTAAAAACAGAGAATGAACGATATCCTGTAGTTGCAGTTAATAAAATTGAAATATTTGCTGTAAGTATGCTATCAGAATTCACAGTTACTGAATTTAAGGTAATTCCTGTTCCCATATTAACGGTAGTTAAGCCAGAAACAAATCCTTTACCATGAAAAGTTACAATAAGACTTTGTCCTTCCGCTCCTATCGCAGGAGTCAATCTTGTTAAAGTAGGAGTAACTCTTATTACATTAAAATTAACACCTCCACTTGTTCCTCCTCCTGGTGCACCATTAGTTACTGTAAATAATCTTAGACCTAAAGCTGCTGTTGGTGTCAATGTAATATTTGCTGTCAGTGTGGTATCTGATGTAATTGTAGTTGTATTTACTGTTATTCCTAAACCTAAGTTTACCGATGTGCTACCAGAAATAAATCCTGCACCCCTAAATACTATATCATAGGTGGAAGAAATGTTTCCTTGTGTAGCCGAAAGGCTGTATAAACTTGGTACCGGATTAACACTTCCAATAAGAAAATCTCCTAAAGTTGTTACATTTGATACTGTTTGATAGTTGCCTGAATTTGATCCGTTTTGCCAGTTAAACCAACTACCTGAATTGTAAGATTTAGTTATTGCGTAATTGCTTGAAAATCCAGGATCAGCATCTGAAGGTAAATAAGTAAATCCTATTGAATATTGATCGTAGGAAGTACCACTATTGCTTATCGTCCATGTACGATTTACAGTCTGGTTGGAAACAAAACCGGATGAAGCTAGCTGTGAAGGGTCTCCACTTGTTGTATGTGCAGTAATATAACCTGCATTAAATACATTGTCAAAAGTTATATCAATAGGTGTATTATTCACCCCTGCTCCTATCGGATAATAAAGAGATGAGTAGAATCCTGAAGCCAAATATTCCTGCAAGCTGCCATTTACAAAACCTCCTATGGCACCTATATATGCATTTGTATCTAACCTAACTAAGTTTGATCCTGTATTAACAGTTCCTGTATCCAACTCTAAATAACTTTTTACAATAATAGTATTGTTTATAGTTACTCCTGCAGGATTACTAACATAAGCATTATCAAATGAAGTAGTACCTGTAATTGTTTGTAAGGTACTTCCTCCAAATGTAACAGTTCCTCCACCCGAAACAAAAGCGCCATTATTTGTCCAGTTGCCATACACCGTAAGTTCTGATGAATTATCCATTGTTAAAGTTGCTCCATTGTTAATTACGATATTCTTACAAATCGCACCGGCACCACTGATATGCGGCATATTAGTGACAGATGATAATATTGTTACATCAGTAGGAGTTGTAGGAACACCTCCACACCAATTATTGCCATCGTACCAATCGTTACTTGTACTTCCATGCCATTTTCCATCATTTACTACAGTAATATTTATTGTAGATGAGCTTGGTGTACATGTTGAATTACTAATTGTCCACATTAAGGTATAAACTCCTGCTCCACCATTTGGGATAAATGATGCTGAAGGATTTGTAACACTGCTGAATTGACTTATGCTTGTACTTGGACCACTAACAATGCTCCATACTCCTGACCCTATACTTGGAGAATTTGCCGCTAGTGTAGTACCAGAAACACAAACAGTTTGATTACTTCCTGCATTAGCAGTAGTTCCTGGAGTATTTACAGTAACTGTTGTTGATGCTGTTGCAGTAATTCCATTTTCATCAGTAATTGTAACTGTAAAGGATGTGGTTGAAGAAGGAGAAACGGAGATAGAAGCAGTAGTTTCAGAATCTGACCACAAATAAGTTACTGGAGAAGCTGATGTTACTGATGTTCCCAATGTTGCTGAGGTTGATTGACAAATTCCACCTCCACCGGTAATTGATACAGTTGGGTTTGTTCCATAAATTCCGGAAATATCTCCATTTACAAAATTAAGTCCTGTCGCAGAAATTTGTTTTGTTGATGTATTGACTCCCGAATATTTTACCCAAGGTAGAGAACCATTATAACTTGCAGAAGAAATTGAAGATTCAGCACCTGTAACATCAGATGAAAGATAAATAGCAGTTGCACTAAATAATGGAGAAACAATATTATTATTGTTAATTGACCAATATCTATTAAGATAGCTAGTTGAAGTTAAATTGTTAGGGTCTTTAGTATTAACAACTTTAACTCCTTCGTATCCTCCAAATGATCCAGATGAATAAGTTAAAGTAATAGGAGAATATTCCGATCCATGATTACTTAAAACACCATCTCCAATAGGGAATGTAAAAGTAGCTTCAGTTGCATTAGTTGCATTTTTACGAACCTCCCCTCCTCCATCTGCAATAATCATGTTACTAGCATTAAGAGTTCCTGCAACTGCTGTGGCTGCATGATCAAATATTAAATTATAAGTTGAAACATCTAATGAGCCTACTGCCAATGTTAAAGTATTTGTAATGGTGACATCATTACCAAGAAAAGTACCAATAGTATTATTAATAGTAAGGTTATGAAAAGTAGTGGGATAAGTTCCTGAAATCGGTTCAATATCATATTCACCTACTTCTCCTCTCCATTCCACATCACCTGGAACAACATTTCCAGAACAATTATTAAAGTAATCTCCTCTTATTATGATTGTACCAGTCCATGATTTATCACCTGACCCACTAAAAACAAGATCACGATATCCTGGAGTTGCATCATTAGGTTCAATTATTGTTTGCGCTGAATTCCCGTTAAATTCTATTAGATTATCTGTAATCCCAAATTCCAGCATACTTGTTTCGTCTGCTGTAAGTGCTCCTGCAATCTGTGTAAGTGCATTAACTTGAGGTTGAATCCTTGTATTTGGATTTACTTGAAGATTATAAAAAGGAGTTGTACCAGCAATTGATGCAATATTTGAAGTATTGCCATTTGCAAATATTACTGTACCTGTTCCTGCGTTAAATGTTCCATTGTTTGACCATGCTCCTGTAGATCCATTTATTGTAATACTATATGTATTTGCCGATAATGAAGCTCCTGCTTCTATTTCAAGTGTTTTAACCGACACATCTAAAGTTAAGGAAGGATAGAATGGAGCCCCTACTGGAATAAGAACTGCATCTGTTGATAAAGGAACATTACCTGATGACCAGTTCGATGTAACATCCCATCTTGTTGGAAAATATGTATCGGCACCAATCCAAGTATTAAGAGTTTTATTAGTATAACTTAATCCCATTTGTTTGTTATCAAGTGTAGCCCTGGCAATATAGCCAATTGTTAATCCTGATATTCCTATCCAGTGGTCAGTAGAACTATAGTTGGTTCTGCCATGTGCATGGTTTGTAGTAAAAGGATAGCCATTATGGGCATCCCATATTACTAGCTGCGTTTCATCTGGCTCAGCAACATTTAATTCTGAATCAAGGTACCTTAAATTCATTATCACCTGATTGGAAGTAGTAGAGTCTGAACAAGCCCAAGAATAATACCTTGCAACGGCTGCCGACCTCCATGAAGGAACAGTACCTATTACAATTTTACAACTTACCCATGTTGGTTTGGTTCCTCCTGAACTTAAAAAATCCAAACTAGTAAATTGGCTTCCAAAACTATAAACAATACTATTAGCGAAAGTATGTTGTCTCTTTACAATTCCTGTTACATCTCCTGTACCTGTAGTAGTAGCTGATGCTCCCATAAATAAAGTATGCGAAGCCATCTCGAGAACACCTTGTGTAGAGGATGCGTTACTACTACTTAAATTTAGAATTCCATTAACAGTAATATCCGCATTGGCGGCTTTACTGTTGTTGCCTGTACCACTTATAGTAAGATTACTATATGTTAATCCTTTTATAGTTTGAGTATCCTCGGCAGCATATTCTACTGTGGTACCTGTTGAAATGTTAATTGTTGCGAAGGCAGGAAAGCTAGTACCGATAATAGCACCTAATGTAAAGCTACCAGAAATAAGGTTTAATGTTCCTGTTGATGTAATTTGATAACCTGCGTCAGAAAATAAGCTGTTTGGTGTAACATCACCAATAGTTAATGTTCCGGTAGTAATAGTTTGAGTTAAAGAAACACCAGAAGCATTATTTATCTTCAAAATGTTGAATGTTGAGGAGTTTACACCTTCTATTATTTGAAGAGCGGTTCCGTTAAATGATACAGTTCCACTATTATGAATAAAGGTTGAATTGTTTGTAAAATCACCTGCTACATTTAGAGTAGCTGAGGTGGCAGTAAGTGTACCTTGGTCAACAGTAAATGAATTTAAAGTAACATTATTACTTCCAAAGTTCAAAGTTCCATTAGCACCTTTAACAAAATTATAAGCTGCGCCTGAAATAGCTCCTCTAATTGAAAGTGTGGCAGCAGATATACTTACAGTGACATTGTTGCCAATAGTAGTTGCTCCAGTTCCAAAATCAAGTGTTCTGGAAGTAGAACCAATATAGCTAAAACTTCCGTTAATTGCTAATGGATAATTTACAGTTGTAATATTTGCTCCTGACGTATTATCTATTTCCCCTCCATTAATGGTGAATGTACCTGCAACTGTTCCCAAAGCACTTGCATTGTTAATATTAAGCCTGCCAGCATTTAAGGTCACTCCTCCAGTAAATGTATTGACACCTGAAAGCGTCCAGTATCCTGCTCCATTTTTTGTAACTGATCCTGTTGAAGTTCCTATAATACCTGCAATAGAACTTATTTGTGAGGTTGTACTGCCAGCTAATGTAAGTCCAAACCCTGCACCGATAATAGTTCCTGTATTAGAAAATGTTATTCCACCGTAATTGACAATTATAGAACTCGTGCTTCCTAATGCTAATAGACCTGTATAAGTAACTGCTGTTCCTGAAGTATTAATCACAGCTCCTGCACCACCTACACCTGAACCATTAATTGTTAGTGCTTCTGCTGTAATTAAAGAAAATCCGTTTAAATCAAGTGTCCCTCCTATTGAAACTGATGTTCCTGAAGTAATTGTACCTAAAGGAGTATTTGCTCCGGAACCTGCAGCACCAAGTTTAATTGTACCTGCACTAATTGTTGTTAATCCTCCATAAGTACTTGCACCAATAAGTGTCCAAGTTCCTGTTCCTGTTTTTGTTACTGTTCCTCCAGTAGAAGTACCTATTATACTTGCAATACTTCCATTTCCAGATCCTCCGATTGTCAAATCGAAACCTGTACCAGTAATTGTACCTGAATTGGCTATTACTATATTTCCTGTAGTGGCAACAATACTGCTTGAACCACCTAATGTAATTAATCCATTATAGGTAACTGCTGTGGCAGAACTATTTATTAAAGCTCCATTGCCTGAATTAGTACCATTAAGGTTAAGTGGTTCAGAAGTAACTAAGGTAAAACCTGATAAGTCAAGTGTGCCCCCATTAACAACTGTACCAGCAGTTGTAGTTCCTAAAGGAGTATTTGAACCTGAACCTGCTGCGCCAAGTTTTAAAATCCCAGCACTTATGGTTGTAGTTCCTGTATATGTACTTGCACCAGAAAGTGTCCAAGTTCCAGTTCCAGTTTTAGTAACTCCTCCAGTTGTATTTCCAATGATACTTGCAATACTTCCATTTCCTGAACCACTAAGTGTTAAACCAAATGTTGCGCCTGCAATAGTTCCTGTATTTGATATGGTTATATTTCCTGCATTTGTAACAATACTGCTAGCACTACCAAGAGTAATTAATCCGCTATAAGTGGCAGCTGTTGCCGAACTGTTAGTTAATGCTCCTCCGCTTGTAATACCTGTTCCGTTTATTGTTAAGGCTTCTGCTGTTGCTAAAGTAAATCCGTTCAAATCAAGAGATGCACCAGTAGTAATTGTTGTACCAGTTGTTGAAGTACCTAATGGAGTATTTGATCCTGAACCTGCAGCGCCAAGTTTTAGTGTGCCTGCACTTATGGTTGTTAAACCGGTATAGCTATTTGCCCCTGATAATATTAAAGTACCTGTACCAGTTTTAGTTAATGCAATGGAGGTTGCTGTTCCATTACTTATTACTCCAGTGTAAGCAGCAGGGCTAGTGTTGTCCGATCCTATTGTAATTGTTTTTGTTGCTGCTGTTCCTGTAGCATTTGTTATGTTACCTGACCCTGTAATTGAACCAACAGTAAGTGCTAAGTTAGCCATATCCAATGTACCGCTTGTTAAACTTAATAAGCCACTTACAGTAGTAGCTGCACTTAATGCAACTCCTACACTATTATTTATTGTTAACGTAGCAGGGGTGTTTTGTGTTAGTCCGTTACCGGTTACTTGTGCTGCAGTGCCATTGTACTCATAATTTGCACCAGCACTATATGTTCTGGTTGAACCAACCTGAATTGCTCCTGTGGCTCCTGAGGTTGTGATACCTGCTGTATTTCCAATATGCAGTGTAGCACCTGCACTAAGCGTAAATCCTGATTTGCCGCTACTTGACAAGTCGGCAATTAATGCACCTGGAGCAATTGTAAAATCACCGGAAACCAGAAATGCCCTTGTGTTTTCAGAACCTGTTCCATCAAAATTCAACACCCCTGTTCCGTTGATGGCTCCTGTGGAGCCAACAGCCATTGTTAATGCCAAACAGGTATTACTTGTTCCTCCTCCTACTGTTAATGTATAGGTAGAAGCTATCGATAACGTTCCGGTAATAGTAAGTATGTTATTCTGACCGGATGAAGCAAGTCTGCAAGTACCACTTACTGTTAGCGAGTTTAATGAAATAACAGGCACTGCCGTTATGTTCGCGCTTTGATTTTTGTTGATAATAACATCATCGCCTGCAGCTGGCGCACCGCTTGGGCTCCAATTGGTAGCATTTGTCCATGCACCACCGGTGGCTGGAACCCAGGTTTTTGTTGCCGCATTTAATTGTGTCGAAAACAATAATGCGAAGAAAACCAACGAAAGGCGGATAATTGATAATCCCCTTTTGGCCGTAAAAGATGTTCCTTCTTTTCCTTTTGTAGTTAATGTTCTGTTCATTTTTTAGATTTATTTATGTTTAATTAATTTTTATGATAGGTGAGTAACTTTTTTACGACACAAAAGTAGATGAGTGCCAAAGTCCTCACAATAGTCGAAACGATGATTGGATTGTAGTACTTTTTGTATTGAATTTTGTAGTAATAACTACTACACGCTTATAACTAATTTTGGAGGTACGTCAAATTGAATTTCTTTCCATTTTGCCTGTGAATAAAGAAAAGAATAGAACTTCAATTTCGGTAAATAGGTAACCTGATTACAATAAAAAGAAAATGCAAAGGCTAATACCTTTGCATTTCTTTAATTTAAATTGGATTGTTATTCTGATCGTAATACTTTTTTAAAACCTTGAGTTGTTTATTTAAGGAATGAATAATTTATTAAATACTTAACGGTTCAAACTCTGAAAATAGTTTTTTAAGGTCTTTAACGGTGAAAGGTTTACATAAGTTATAGGTAATGTTGTGTTCCTTTATTTCTTATTCTGTTATTGCCCATCCGCTCACTGTAACAAGTATCATTTTGTTTCCAAAATTTTATGGATAGCATCTATAAGTTGCCATCTCCATGGTGATAAGGAATAAATATTGTTTAACTAATTAAGCAACTTGTCAAAAAATATTTTCCAGGAGAGAGTATTGCTATTCGCTGAGAGATTGTATTTTATATTACTCGACACAAAACTACTTTATTCCTTCCGCTAATTACCATTGTATGATAAGTGTCATATTAACAGTTTCCTAATTATGTAATTAGCTGAATAAAACCAAAACAATCTATACTTACAATATTCCACTTGGAGTTTAAAAGTCGGTTAAGTGATTTAAATTAAATATGAACACCAAAATATAGTGTTTTGGGAGGATAGAAAAACGTTTTTGGGGGAGGTTTTAACTGATTACGCAAAGGTTCTTACCAACAGCGCAAAAGTTCTAACCGATGGCGCAAAAGTTCTAACTGACGGCGTAAAGGCTCTAACCGACAGCGTTAAGGTTTTAACCGACAGCGTAAAAGTTCTAACCGACAGCGTAAAAGTTCTAACCGACAGCGCAAAGGTTCTAACCGACAGCGTTAAGGTTCTAACCAACGGCGTTAAGGTTCTAACCGACAGCGTTAAGGTTTTAACCGACAGCTTAAAGGTTCTAACCGAAAGAGTAAAGGTTCTAACCGATGATTTAGTATGAATTTCCTTTCAATTGTTAATAGAATTTGTATTCCAAAACTCATATTTTAACTTATAAACATATCCCAAGCACACAAATATCATCTATCTGGTCCAAATCACCTTTCCAGTCGATAATCGTTTTTTTGAAAATATGTTCTTGTTCATTCATATTAAGATGTTGAATGGATAATAGCATTTCTTTAAATCGTTTCGAAGAGAACTTTTTACCTTTTTCCCCTCCAAACTGGTCGGTATATCCATCGGAGAACATATATAAAGCATCATTTTTTTGAAGTTTTAAAAAGGTATCGGTGTATTCTTTTCGTTCAAAATTTTGTGCACCAATTGATAAATTATCGCCTTTTAGTTCGATAAGCGTATTTTCCCTCACAATATATAAAGGACGGTGAGCACCTGCAAAATGAAGATCCATATTATTAAGGTTGATATTACAGAACCCTACATCCATTCCGTCATTTATTTCTAACGATTCATATGTTAATTTCTTAAAATTTTCGTCAATGGTATTAAGTACATCCGAAGGAATTATTTTGTTTTCATAATGTATAACATCATGAAAAAATGAATAACCAATCATGCTCATCAATGCTCCCGGCACTCCATGTCCGGTGCAGTCGGCCAAAGCTACCAACACATTTCCACATTTTTCATCCACGCGCACAAAGTCGCCACTAACAATGTGGAGCGGCATGTTTAGAATAAATGAATCGGGAAAGTGTTTATATAAAACACCTTCTTTATTTACAGTAGCATTTTGTATAACCTTCGCATAGTTTAAACTATCCGTTATATCCCTGTTTTTCTTTTCAATAATATTGCTTGCATGCAGTAGCATTTGAGCTTTTTGCTCCATGCGCACATTTACTTTTGCCAGCTCCATGGTACGTTGCAATACTTTTTCCTCCAACGCTTCGTTAAGATTAATAATTTCTTCTTCCGCCTTTTTTATGGAGGTAATATCGCGTGCATAACAGGCTACACCTACCACTTCGTCCGCTTTTTTAATAGGATTAAAAGATATTTCCGACCATTTTTCAACAGGAGAAACAGAAAAATCAGTAACCGTGAAACTATCTCCCCTATATCCTCTGTTATAATAATCTTTCCAACGCATTAATAGCGATTTATCAAAACCTTCCCATGGATTGGTTAAGTTAAAATTCAATTTACCTGTCATTACTTTCATCATTTCCTCAAAAGCAACATTATAAGTAATAAGTTGTCCGCTTCTATCCACACTCCACATGGAATCCTTGGTATTATTAATAAGGGCAGAAATATTTTTCTTGGCAAACTCAATATTCTGTTCAGCAATTTTTACCTCTGTAATATCCTGAACTGTACCATGTACTCTTACAGGATTTCCATCAGCACCAAATCCAAAAAGAGTTTTTTGGCAGACATGTTTTTCTGTTCCATCATCCAATATAATGCGGTGATAAAACGAAAATTCCTGTAGTAAATTCGAATAGGTTTTAATCTTATCAATTACATGGTCCCTGTCTTCAGGATGTATAAAACGAAACCATGATTTATAGGTCAATATTTTGCTTTTTTCCGGCAGACCATATATGCGGCATGCCTCATCAGAACACAATGCGGTGCCCGTGTTAAAGTTATATTCCCAATTACCAACATGAGCAATCGACTGTGCTTCTTTTAATTTCGATTCGCTATGGTCAAGCTTTTCCAATGCAAGCTTTTTTTCTTTTTCCTTTTCAAAAACATCCAATGCAAATGAAATATCCGACGATATTTCTACCAGCAAACTTATTTCCTCATCATCAAAAAAGTTAACTTCCGACGAAAACAAGTTAAATGTTCCTATAGTAAGTCCGGCCTTTTTTATCGGAAGAAATATAGCGGAAAGGAATTCATGATTTCTTGTATAATGGTCCCATTGACATTTTGGAGGTACATTATTAAAATTGTTTATTAAATAATATTTACCACTCCGTAATACCTTGGCTATAGGTCCTTTTCCATCAAATGTCATGTCAGAAAAATATTTTAAATCCTCGGAATGGGCATTATTTTCAGCAACAAGTTTTACCTTTTTATCTTTCTGATTAACAATACCTATCCAGGCAAACTGAAATTTACCATGTATGGTTGTTATTTTACACGCTTCGCTAAACAACGTTTCCTGATCATGCGAGCGGACTATTAACTGATTAATGTAACTTAATACAGAATAAATTCTATTGCTTTTTATTAATTTTTCTTCTGCCTTTCTTATCTTAGCAATGCTTGTTTGAATATCAAATGAACCGATAACATCCTTAGCTTTAATAATAAAATTAGATTTAGTCGGCAACCAAAGCCTCTCCTCATTCATTGTATTTAATTCAACTTCATACTTCTGCGTTACTTTGTTTAAAATATCTCTAAAATCATTTTTCCTAGCCGCATGCTTTACAACTTTCTCGACTGATAATCGCTCTTTTGTTTTTTCTAATTCATAACCAAACTGATTTCGCACCGCTTTATTTGCAAATCTAATCTCATCATAATTATATGCTATTCTTTTCATGATTTCTAAAGTTATAGTTTTGAATATGCCTGTTAATTTCCTTCATCATTTCCTTATCATCTACAGCCACAATTATTAACACCACAAAAGTAGACGTATAAAAAATGACAGCAGATAGCAGAAAAGATGATTAAGTTGTAATAGTTATAGTTTTTAGTTTGTAATAGGTCTGATAAAGATTGTGTAGTACAAACAATGACAGGAATTAAAGATGTTAATGAAATCAACCTTCCTGAAGTCGACATTTAGTTAAATCAGTATTTATAAGGCTCTTGTATGATAGTCATCATGTTTCACTTGGATTAACAATTCTAATTTTATCCTGTTAAATAAAATGGCACAATTAATTACATTTTACAAAAAAAATCAATTTCAATTAAAATTAATTGTAGGCTTTTTTCTTGCCTTGTTTTTCCTTCAAATTGTTTTTTATTTATTTATTGAAAACAATAAAAAATACGACAATTCCTCCCAAATGCTTGATCATACAAAAAAAGTGTTATTTGAATCTGAACAAGTATTTTCGGATTTAGAAGATATTGAATCGGGCGAAAGAGGATATGTACTTACCAATAACACTCTTTTTCTCAAACATTATAATAGAGCAAGTGCAACTGTATTTCATCATCTTGACCAGTTAATAAAACTTACAAAGGGTGATTCGGAACATGAAGTAGTAGTAAACACACTATCAAAATTAGTAAAACATCGATTTGATTTATGCAAGGAAAGGGTAACATTGACAACCATTGGACAGCTTAAATTTGCAAATAAGCTTGTTGATAAGGGAGAAGGAGAAAATGTTATGGACAGTATTCGATTAGTAACACAGTCGTTACAAAATGAAGAAAAAGAAAACCTACACCACCGAGAAAATGAAAACAGTATTGCTCGTCAAAAATCGTTGTCGCTTATTTATACATTAGAGTTTAGTTTAGTAATTATTCTCATTAGTCTATTTGCTTTAGTTGAATATAACT
>CAIRRW010000313.1 GCA_903881065.1 uncultured Bacteroidota bacterium | reverse complement strand
TATATTTAGAAATAATATATTCGGATAGGTATTCATCAATTAAAAACGATAATTCGTTTCTTAACCATTTTTCTAACGGGATTGCAAAGCCTTGTTTAGGGCGGTCAAAGAATTTCTCAGGAACATACTGAAATAGTATTTCTTTCAAAATATATTTTGATACTCCATTCTTGAACTTTAAATCAGGTGACAAATTCAATGCAAATTCCACTATTCTATGATCAAGGTATGGTACACGTGTTTCTAAAGAAAAGTGCATACTTGCCCTGTCAACTTTTGTAAGCAAATCATCTTGTAAATAAAAATGCAGATCGAATACCGCTTGCTTTTCCATTGCACTTAAATCCCGATTCAAATGATTTATTTCTATACCGAAATCATTTAAAAGCTCAGTATTTGTTGAGCCATTTGATTTAATAAAATCATTGGTGAATAATTCTCCCAATTCCTGAAATGAGAAGTAATATTGTTCTTGTGATAAAATATGGCTGTATTGCATATCTTTATCAACCTTACTGAAGTAATTGGAATGCCTCTTTGAGTTTGTTTTTGCCAACGCAAATGCAATTTGCTTTTTAAATATATCTATAAAAGGGCTATTTAAACGTTTTGCCCATTGATAGGCACCATAACCTAAAAATAATTCGTCACCGCCTTCCCCTGATAGAGTAACTGTTACATGTTTCTGAGCCAATTTAGAAACTAGCATAGTTGGAATTGATGAAGAATCTGCAAAAGGTTCATCATAAGCATCAAAAATAGTGTCAATTAAATTTATTGCATCTTTATAGGAAACAATAAATTCATGATGTTGAGTACCTAGATAGTTTGCAATCGCTCTAGCGTATGCGGATTCATTATATCGATTCTCTTCAAAACCAATTGAAAATGTATTTACCTTAACACCTGATAGGTTTACTGCATTGGCAGTTACTAAACTTGAGTCAATCCCTCCACTTAAAAACACTCCGAATGGTACATCGCTTTTTATTTGATATTGAACGGAACTCATTAACAATTCGCTAAGCATGACCACTGCTTTACGTTCACTTGTAATAATATCTTTTGAAATCTGCTGGTTGATAGTCCAGTATTTCTGAGTTTCGATATTGTTTTTTGAAACTTTTATCCATGTGCCTGATTCTAATTTTTTGATAGATTGATAAATCGAATGTGGGGCAGGAATAAATCCAAGATGAAGGAAGTAATAAACCGCATTTCTATTAATATCCAACGGAATAAATTTTGTTTTTGTTAATGACTTCAGTTCAGAAGCAAAAGCAAAGTTTTCACCATCCCAGAAATAATAAAAAGGTTTGATACCTATTTGATCCCGACAAGCAAAAAGTTCTTGTTTTTGCTTATCGTATATTGCCAAAGCGAACATCCCATTAAGTTTAGTTACAAAACTTTCACCATAATTAATATAAGCTTCTAATATTACTTCTGTATCGGATGATGTTCGGAATTCAGATTTGAAATTTTGACGTAATTCAGCTGCAATTTCACCGAAATTATAAACCTCACCATTAAATACTATAACATATCTTCCATCAGAAGAATGCATAGGTTGGTTTGCGTTTGCTGACAGATCAATAATACTCAATCTGCGATGCCCTAATCCTACAACATTATCAGTGTAATATCCAAAAGCATCAGGCCCTCTATGTGCAATTGCGTCTGTCATGCTGTATAGTACTTCTTCAGAAAATACTTTATTGGGAGAATAAAATCCGGAAATGCCGCACATGAATTGTTAAAATTAAATTTGTTTGAGTGAAAGAGATTTTTACTTTTTATTCAGCCGGTTATCTTTGAAACATTATACTATAATTGTTTATTAATGTCATGTAATTGTGAAATTGTATCTACTGCAAACCACCTTTTAGGATAGGTATTACCACAATATAATTGTTCAATCTTTATCAGTTGATTCCAAATATCATAAAAATTGCTGCAATTGTTGATTAGTTGATTAATCTTGTATGGATTTAGAATTTGAATGCCAGAACAATAAATATCACTTTCTTTGTCTCTGCTCAATAAGTTTATAATATTATTTTCATGAAAAATAAAATCACCAGATAATCCTGAAATTGGTTTCACCGGCACAACCATACATGCTGGGCTGTTAAAATGTTTATATTCGCTGTAAATAAGATTAATATCCAAGTCAATTACATTGTCGCAGGTAAGCACTAACAAGGGTTCATCAAGGTGTTTTAACAATGTGTTGAATACCCACCATCCATTATCTTGACCTTCCGTATTGAAAACGCCTGAAACTCCTTTTTCAATTACATGTTTTGCAAGCAGAGAACCCTTATAACCTACAGTTACATATATGTTTTCGATATGTTCTCGAATTTTGTCGATGCCATTGGCAATTAGAGTAGTGCCTGCATATGGCGCCATTGCTTTAGGTATTTCATTTGTAAGAGGCATCATTCGAGCCCCTCTGCCAGCTGCCATAATAATTACATTTTTCATTTTTTAAATGGCAGGTAATTCCGTAATTAATTTTTCCATTTCCGACTTATTAAGTCGTTCTGTATTTGCTGATGAGATTAGAGTTTCTATAGGTTTATTAACACGTTGATTAAATTTCAATAGATAATGGGGTTTGCCGTTTAAAATAATTTCTTCTGTATAAGGCAATTCTATATCACCTATAAGTACTTCGTCAATTTTATCACCGGGTCTTTCTCCAATTTTTTTCCATGGTATATTATAAATTTTCGACCATGTATTCAGGAGGTCTTCAATTTGTGCAGATTTCATTTTTAGAGAAAGGATACTTCCATGAAATAATGACTGATTTTCCATTGCTGAAATTACCAAGTCTGCTGCGTCTTCGACTGAAAAGAAAAATCTACGCATGTGAGGTCCAGTAGATTCTATTAACCCATTTGTTTCTGTCATTCGCTTCCATAAAGGGAACACAGAACCTGTTGACCACGCAATATTGCCAAAACGTACACATACAAAATTGGTTTCACTTTTTGAATCAAGTGACGAAAACATACGCTCCATTATTGCTTTAGAATGCCCATAAATGTTGCCTACAGGTGGTGTAGCCTTATCTGTTGAAACTCCGATAATAGTTTTAATGCCTTTCTCCATCGCTATGCGTGCTATGTTTTGCGACCCGATAATATTCACATCAATACATTCCATTGGGTATTGTTCGGATATATCAACATATTTTGTTGCCGCCGCATGAATAATAATATCAGGCTTGAACTCATTTAAAGTGTCAGAAATTGATGTCAAATTAGTTATATCTAATGGAGTAACAACACAATTAGTTTTTATTTGTGCAAGTTGATTGTTTCCATTGTTTCTTGCTCCTAAAATTACATTGTAATTCTTCTTAAGTTTTATGGCCAGATTCCTTCCCAGAAATCCCGAGCCACCGGTAATTAATATTGTTTTCATCTATTTTATTAAGTTAAATATAATTTTATAAAAGCGTAATTTGAATAAAATACTCATATCTGTTTTAATTGCTTTTAACAATAAATTGTTTTCAAATACTACATGTTTACTCTTCTTGATATGTAGTAATTTCTTTAAAAAAAACCATGCATTAAAACGTCCCAGGTAAGCTTGATATTTTGACAGCAGATTAGCATCGTTTATTATGGTTTTGTTTATCATTGTTTGCTGATAATCCAAAAAATCATAGATATTGGTGTTTTCAACGGAACGGGTTGGGTGTTGCCTTACACCTGCATTTATTTTATTAATTCTTCCCATTTTATAAGCACCTAAAACACGGAACCAAATTTCATAATCCTCGGATCCAACCATCTTTGGGTCTTCACTGAAACGAAATTGAGAATAAACATTTTCGCTTAAAAATGTACCTATACAAGAAATAAAGTTTCCGTCACACAATGCCTTATATTGATTATTGAGACTTGGAAATTCAAACTTGTATACAGTCTTTCGCTGATCATTCACAAGTTCAAACTTGTTTTGGAACAATTCTAACAATGGATTTTCAGTCGCAAATACATACGCATCATAAAGGCATTGAGGATATAAAAAATCATCCGAATCGAGCAGAGTTAAATACTTTCCTGTTGCATTCGTCATGCCTGTATTTCGCGATTTCCCTCGTTCGTAATTCCTGTCATGTTGAATGTATCTTATCTTCCCTTCTGAAATTAATGGCAATAACACATCTTTTGTATTGTCAGTGGAATGATTATCTACTACAATAATCTCGAAATTTTTAAAAGTTTGGTCAAATACAGAATCAAGCGTCTCCAAAATAAGATTCGCCCTATTATAAGTAGGTATAATAATTGAGAAAAATGGTTTATTTTTCTGCATAAAGATTTTCTAGTTGACTAATGGACAAATTTAGTTCCATTTTTT
>CAIRRW010000312.1 GCA_903881065.1 uncultured Bacteroidota bacterium | reverse complement strand
TGATAATGATCGTCTTTCGTATTTTAATCAATTGCTTATTGCCCGTAAGATTACCAAAAACTTTTCTGCACAGGTAGCACCCAGTCTTTCCTATTTTAATAATGTAGACGGATATGTAAGTTCAGATGGTTCTATAAAACCGAAAATGTTGAATTACCATTTTGCAATTGCAGTTATGGGCAGATATAAACTTACAAATGGAGTTGCTGTAATTGCCAATTATGATCAACCGTTAACACAGCATCCTACCAATAATCCGCATCCTAATATCAGTTTCGGAATTGATCTGGGTACTATTGCACACTCCTTCCAGATATTTGTAGGAAACTACCAGAGCATTATTCCTCAGCAAAACAATGTATTTAACCAGAATGATTATAAGCAAAGCCGTTATCTTATCGGGTTTAATATTAGCAGGACATGGTATGAATTAATTCCTAAGAGAAAGGAAAAATCAAAGGATAAGTAATAATAATGTTAAGAAAAATCTGACAAATACTGACAAGTTAATTTTTTATTGAAATTTAATTGAAACGATTATGGCAAAAGAAGAAAATAAAGAACAACGCAGAAGTTTTTTACTAAAAGCGGTATCGGTAGTCATTGCCGGCATTGGATTCGGGAAAATTGCTCATAACCCTTCTCAAGTTAAAGAAGTTAAGAAAATAAAAATGCTTACTGAAGATGGTAAACTTGTAGAAATAGATGAATCAATTTATTCGCAAATAGCACCTGCTCAGCAAAAGGCATCTAACAAAGAAGTGCAGGAATGGATGAAAACCTCTAAAACATAATATTATGATTGAAACAAAAAATGAGGAGGGTGATGCTTCCAGAAAAAAGTTTCTGAAACTTGGAGCCATTGGAGGCGTAGCAATAGCAGTTGCCGGCAGTTTAGGAATATTGAAAGCTTTTTCGAAAGAAGAAAAACCTGTTACCGGTAAAAAAGTAAAACTCTTATCCCCCGAAGGGAAAATTGTGGAGGTGGACAGTTCATATATAAATCCAGAGTTACCCGACATTCCTCTTAATATAAGGCAAGGCGCACCGGGCAAAAAATTTGTTATGGTGATTGACCTTTCGCGATGCAAGAATGCAGGCAAGTGTAAAAAAGCCTGTTCCAAAATGCATTACCTGCCACCAGAAAGAAGTTTTATAAAGATTGAAAAAATGCAGGATGCCGAAACAACTTCACCGTACTGGATGCCTACTCCTTGTTTCCATTGTGATAATCCTCCCTGTGTAAAAGTTTGCCCTGTGGATGCAACATTTAAACTAACAGATGGTACTGTTGGGATTGACAATGAACGTTGTATCGGCTGCCGGTTTTGCATGGCTGCCTGTCCGTATTCAGCGAGGGTTTTCAACTGGAGTGAAGATTTATATAAAATGTCTGAAGATGAATTGAAAGCAATTAAGCCTCACCACCAGTGCAGTTCGCATGTAAAAGGAACGGTTGAGAAATGTGATTTTTGTCCCTCTCATGCTCAAAAAGGAATACTTCCTGATTGTGTAACCGCATGTCCTAACGGTGTGTTTTATTTTGGCGATGAAATGGAAGATACTGTAAGTAATGGAGACGAAACAGTTCGCTTAAGTACATTGTTAAAAGAAAAAGCTGCTTATCGTTACCTCGAACATTTGGGTACAAAGCCCCGCCTTTATTATTTACCACCTGCTAATAGAATATTCCCTTTTGAAGATAAAACAGAAGAAAAGACCGAAGGCGTGGAACACAAACAAGGCTAATAATAATCGGAGAAGCAAAAGACTTGCAGCGAATTAATTAATAAAACAATTTATGAAAGATATCATTAAACCAATAGACGAAGCTGCAGCGATAGAAATGCTGCATAAGTTTAATGAAGATTTATTACCCAAAAAGTTTGGAAAAGTTGGGCAGGTGTGGGTTGTCTTTCTTTGTATCGTTATCGGGGTTGGTATTTATTGTTACGTGAAACAGTTAAGGCAAGGGCTGGGTGTTACAGGTATGGGAGATATTGTTTCCTGGGGAATTTACATATCTAACTTTGTTTTTTTTGTGGCTATAAGTTTGGTTGGCTCATTAATTACCGCCATACTTTATCTTCTCAATATAAGTTGGCGTTCTCCTATTACCCGAATTGCGGAAGTTATTGCGGTTGCCTGCATCATTTTTGCAGGACTTATTATCATTGTTGACATGGGGCGCCCTGACAGAATTTTAAATATGTTTGTTCACGGTAGAATTCAATCGCCTATTGTATGGGATGTTATAGTAGTGATGACTTATATGACAATTAGTATTTTGCTTCTTTATTTTCCATTATTACCGGGGATTTCCTTCTGCAGAGACAGGTTAACAAACATTCCAAAATGGCAAAAAACAATGTATAGATGGCTTTCATTAGGCTGGAAAAACAAACCTGAACAATATGAGATTGTAAAAAAGTCGGTAACTGTTTTATCCATTCTTATTATTCCTGTTGCGCTTAGCATCCACACTGTTACTTCCTGGTTATTTGAAACCACCTATCGTCCTGGATGGGACAGCACCAACTTCGGAGCTTATTTTGTTTCAGGTGCTTTTATGTTAGGTGCCGGTGGCGTAATTGCTGCAATGTATATCCTTGTCAGATTTAATCCAACTTATGAACAGTACATTACCGATAAGCATTTTGACAGGATGGGAAGACTGTTGGTACTGCTTTCACTTATTTATTTCTATTTTACAATAAATGAATATATGATGCCGGGATATAAAATGAAAGGAGAGGAATCGGCACATTTAACCGAATTGTTCGTTGGTAAATATGCATTCATGTTCTGGTCAGTTCAAATTATAGGAATGATTATACCAATAGTATTACTTTTCTTTAACTATTTCAGGCGACCATTCCCGATGTTTCTTATTTCTATATGCGTTATTATAGGTGCCTGGTTCAAACGTTTCTTAATAGTTATTCCAACCATGCTTCATCCTTTTTTGCCTGTGCAGCAAATTCCCGAAGCAGCAAAAGTGTATGTTCCTACCTTCGAAGAATGGTCAATAACCATTGCTTCACTTGCCGGAGCTTTGCTAATCATAACTGTTTTTGTTAGATATTTTCCAATCATTTCTATATGGGAAGTTGCTGAAGAAAGAGGTATAAGCCACCAGGTAATTTATGAACACTTAAATGAAAAGGAATGAACAGCTTATTAAAAGGAAACAGGTTGATTAGTCAATTTACAAAGCAAATAATTTATTTCCTTTTTGCAGGTTTATTATTTATTTGCAACCCAGCTAAATCCCAGGAAGAGAAAAGCAGAACTTCTAAAACAGTAGCAAATATGAGCCTGAATTATAAAAAGAAGGATGGAGTTATAAGTGTAAACGTTAGTGTTTTTAAAAAAGCAGGTAATAAAAGGGTAGCAGTGGCTGGACTTAATACTAACCTTTTCCTGAATGAAGAAACGACACATAACCACAAAACAGGTGATGGCTGGTTGGGTACATTGCCCCTCGACTTTGATGGCAAATCAAGTTATGAATTAACTTCCGGAGCGGGAAACTTAGGAAGTGGAAAGCATGAATTCAAATTTATTGTCAAAATGAAAGGTGATAAAAACTATGCAGATAAAGAAGCAGAAATAATAATAAAAGATGCTTCCATTACAACTAGTATATCTACTAAAGATACTTTGAAAATGGTAACCGCTAAACTTACAGAATGGAAGGAGGATGGAACCGAGGCTCCGGTGGCAGGTGCAGAGTTGAAGCTTTCTATCAAAAGATCATTTTCATTATTCCCTTTTGGAGGAGATTTAACTACTGATAAAAATGGGGAAGTAACAGCTGCTCTACCGAATGATGTTATAGGAGAGGCTAACGGAACACTTATAGTGGTGGCAAGAATAGAAGAGAATGAAAGTTTTGGTTCTGTTCTAGTAAGTAAAGCTATTCCATGGAACATATTGCCAAAAATTAAAACAGAAAACAAACGAAACTTATGGTCAACTGGTAAAAACGCACCTTATTCGCTGGTAATAGCTTCTGTATCTATTGTTTTTTTAACATGGGGCATTATCGCTTACCTTGTTACT
>CAIRRW010000311.1 GCA_903881065.1 uncultured Bacteroidota bacterium | reverse complement strand
CACTTCTTTTTAATTATTTTAAAAACAAAATCGGATATGCCTTTTATACACAAATTTCAAGAACATGATTTCCAAAATGGATTTCAAACCGAAAATTCAATATTAAAAATTGTACCTTATAAACCAGAAGTGATAATTATAGGAAGTTATAATCACGGATGGAGTTGGAATGAATCGGATTTTTTTTATGGAAGAGGCCTTTATATGTGGACGGCAATGGCTAATTTGTTTCTCCACGATAATAATCACTTAATTAAACCAAGAAGCATTAAAAATAATGTCCCAACATTACCACAGATTTTTGAAATTTGCAAAAAAGGCAAAATTGTTTTTGCTGACATTGTGAAAGGTATTAATGATGATATACCTGCAATGGAAAATCCAGCAGTACAAACTGTGCAGGTGAATAATGAATACTTATGGAAAAGTTATAAAGACGGTCCACTTGACACAATGGCAAGCTACGGTTGGATTGACGACAACGTTGATTCAATAATTAAATATGTAAACGAAACTAAGTCAATTAAACATATTTACTTCACCTTTAAGTCAGGAAAGTGGTTAAAGGAAAAAATGAAGGCAATTTCCATGGGAGTTAGTACGGAAGTTTCAGTTTGTTCGATATTTACCCCTACCGCAAATGGTTTTGGTCACCAATTAGCAAATCCTTTTAACGAAAGAGCGTGGGGACTAACACATTGTTGGGTTTGGAATAGAGAACCACACGAAATCCCTATAAACAGAAAAGGCTATGGTCATTTAGACCACAATTGGTTAATCAGTAATGGCGTAAATCCAAATAATTTCTAGTTAAACACTTATATAAATTAATTATTAAGTGTTTAAATAATTGATTAGTGTTTTTCGGAATTTCTAAATATAAAATGATTTTAAATCTTCATAATCAAAAAATGATTTATGAGCATTTCAAGGAATTAAATTAAAATATATACTAAATGAAACCAATAGAAATACCTAATTACAAACTGAACAAACATTTCAATTACTATACATTTAGTGATGAAGATGGGCGTGACGTGTTCTATTATCACCTGGATAGTGAACAAATCGGTTTCCCTTATCAGATAAGTGTAAACATTAAATCCTTTGAAAATAATCATTATTTAGAATGGTGCCTTTGGCGGCTAAATGAAGCCAAAGTTTATGATGAACACTTTGAAAGGTATCTGTTTTGTTTATTCAGAAGAGCACTTGCATACAGTGAGTTTAATCAATTTGTTCTTGACGAAGTAATCTTGGATAAAAATGGTAAGTACTGCCCTGCGGTAAATAAAACTCTACTGAAAAATTATAAAAAAGTAACAGAGGATATTCCTTCGTTTATTTATACAGATAAGCCTTACTCCAAAAGGTGCTCTGAAATCATTTTCCATTTGTTAAAAATGCAAATTACCAGACAACATATCTCTGAGAAATGTGCTCCCATTGAAAGAGTCGATTTTGAAATGGGACTAATTAATGATTCCATGAAATTTGCTTATGTGGAAGAATATGATTCGACCAGTAATTTTTTTTCGGAGATTGTTGGAAAAGAGGATGAGCATAATGAATTTTATAAGGAAGTATTTATTATGACTACGAATGAAAATGTAAAATTAATTTATCTAAAATAATTTGGAAATAAACTTTTCTATTCTTGGTTCAGGTAGAATTATTAAATACTTTAATTGCGAATCAGAATTAAATAAACTCATTGGACACATGCCAAATGAGGAGATAAGAAACATGCTTTATTCTGACCTGTTTAACACTTTAGGATTATTAAAGCCCAATGGGCAATTTGCTTCCACATTTTTCGAAGTTTTACCCGATAAGCAAATCGTAGCGTATGAATTTGATAAATTAACAAGACTTGAGATTAAGGCAAAAGGTATGACAAGAGTAAAAATATGGTTTAATGAAGTTACTTCAGATAGATTCTTATTTCCCTTATATAATTACAACATAATTAAAATTGAAGACTTGTTTGATGACGGAATTTTAGTTATAGAAAGTGACTTAGGAAGTTTTGGAAAGTGCAAACTTAACATAGATAAATTTGACATTGGTAGCCTGCTATTTGAAATAGCTGAAACTAATAGCTCAAAGAATTTATTAATTACTCATCTGAAGTATAAAGGTATGGACTTAGATTTTCGGAAAGGAGATAGCCTTTTTAGTGGTAAAGTTGAGATATTAAAATTAAGTAATAGGGTTTCCTAACAAGGGTCAAAACAATAAAAACTAAGATTTAAAAACCAATCCAATGACAGAAACAACAATTTCAACACTATCAAAATTTCAATCAAAAACATTTGAATTAAATAAAAGCAACTCTCACATTGATTTATCAATGGTTCTTTCTGAAAGAAACTTGAACTGCATCAATGAACATTACTTATATCTTGCCTATTATAATTTCATACCGAATCTAATAGAAGAGGATAAAATAGATTGTCAAAAAGCCATCCAGTGGTTAATGAAATCTTTTTCAAGCGAGATTCAGGATGTGTTTTACGACAAAAGACAATTGCGAGGGAGAAACAAATCCGAGATTGATGACGCTTGCTTTTGTCTGTTTGAAGATTTAATGGTTTGCTTTGATACCAATCGAAGCAAAGTAAAATTGCTATTTCGAAATACAGCAACAGCAAAAATCGAATCACTAATATTAGGATTAAAAAAGTATCATGATTTTGGAAAAAGGAACAAAGCTTATATAAGTCTGCTCTATAATTCAAGAACTGGCATTGACTTGAAATTTTTAAAATTGACAAAATCCAAACTCAACATAGCAGAAAATTATAATGATGATTTTGAAGTAGTGAATAGAACAATCCTTAAACGATTGTCACGAATGAACGATAAGGGAATTGTTTTACTCCAGGGTAAAAGTGGAACGGGTAAAACGACATATATAAAACACTTAATCGGAAAGGTGAAAAAGAAGGTGATATTTCTGCCTCCAAACATGGCAGCATACATTACCAACCCAGACCTAATAAACATAATGATAAACAACCCAAATTCAATTCTGGTAATTGAGGATGCTGAGAATATAATTGTGAACAGGGAAAAGGAAGAAAAATCTCCAGTGTCCTCACTTCTCAATATTTCGGACGGATTATTAAGTGATTGCCTTAACATTCAAATTATTTGCAGCTTTAACTCTGACATATCAAAAATTGATACAGCTCTTATGCGTAAGGGTAGATTAATTGCCAAATATGAATTTGGTGAGCTATGTATTGAAAAGGCGCAAACGCTTTCTAATAAACTTGGATATAAAACAATTGTATCACAGCCAATGACACTAACGGATATTTACAATCAGGAGGAACTTGACTATTGCGAAAATCAAAAAAGAAAAATTATTGGATTTGAGTTCGCTTCGAAAAATTAAAGTATTTTAAATTCAAATGAATTAGTAACTAAAAAAATAAAATGAAAAAATATTACATAGACGATTACCCATTTGCTGCTGATAGCTTGGAGAAATATGACCTCATAATAGATTCTCTAATGTCCGATGGTTGCTTTATTGAAGTTGTTCAAGAGATATTGGAGGATACAGATTTTGAAAGTAGAAAAAAAATTAACTTTCTATTAAGGGAGCCTGCAACATACTTTAAAAGTCAACAGCCTTTTGAGCGCAATGTATCCCTTAGTCCCTTTTTGGTAAAAGAAAATTATAACTCAGTTTGTTTTAAATACTATTTAACGGATGATATAATTTCTGAATTAAAAACTGATTGGAGAAAAATATTGAAGGAAGAATTGGTTGTAGATTCATTTATTGTTTATAAAAACACATTACCTTTGTTGTGGTATGGGTATTTTGGAACCGTAGTTTTATTAGGAAAAAATGAGATTAATTTGTGGCAAAGTAAAGGTTTCAATTTGACAGAATTTAATGTTGACCTGAATGCAATTTACTTTTCGATTTTTAAGTGAAATCAAATTAAAATTTATATCTCAATTACATTTGTGCAAACTATTTAAATCATTCTATCATGGTTATAATTACCCCCCCTTTAATCACAACGTCCCGGCTACGATTACTTTAAAAGGTGTCCTCGCCAAATGCAAAGAACAAAAAAACTCCTTACAAAAAGCGTAAGGAGTTTTTTTATTATTCTCACCTACTAAAACATTTTCCTGAAAAAACCTGAAACCACATCAAATATTGTATAATCAAAATAAAGAACTAATTTAACAGAAGTATAAAAACATTTAAAACAAAAAAGCTATGGAAGAAGAAATAAAATAGAT
>CAIRRW010000310.1 GCA_903881065.1 uncultured Bacteroidota bacterium | reverse complement strand
CTTGTTGGCGGAATGGGAATGAATGCAGGTATGATTCAGGCGATTGAAGAATTATCGGCAGAAAATAAAAAGGCGAACATGGTTTTTGTTTCCAACCCTGATGCAATTTATTCGGGTGCTATAGGTGCTGCGCTTTGGGGCGGTTACAGGTATTATAAGTTGAAAGAAAAAGAAGCTGTTATGGTTCACTAATCTATTTTTATAATGGAAACTACTTTTATTAATAACAAATCGGAAAGTCTGGTAACTAACGTCAAAGGGCGTTTGGCGGATGACGGTGAAATTCAAATTAAAGTACCTGATTCATTTATAAATTATTTTAAGAAAAAAGAAAAGTATAAAAATTCATTTACTGACGACGGCTGGTTCTGCACTAATTTTATTGGCAGATACGAAGCGAATGCCTTTATAATAAAAAATCAGAAAAGTGGTGGTGGCGAAACTTCGGTTACCGAACACCTGATTAATACTGATATAAAGATGACTATTGAGGGCAAGTGTCATTATCTTTCTTCTTCAATTATTGTGGGTGCCGAAAGCGATTTCCCTGTAGCTATTGTGTTTCCAAATAATCAAATAGAGAATCCTCAGTATGAAATATCGCCGCTCGAAGGTTGTTTTTGCCCTAAGGATATGAACGAATTAAATAAATGCCTTACCGGTTGTTTGAATGATGCCAACTGCTCTATTGGTAAAAAGTTTTCTGCAATGAAATTATTTTTGATTGTTGAAGCGGAATAGTAAATGGTTGGTGAACCATCAAATCACCCAATGAAAATCTACAAATGCTGCGAATAAAAAAGTCCTGAAGAAATTCAGGACTTTTTTTGTGGTAGCATTTGTACCTAGATAATAACAAAGCTAGAGCAATAATAAATAGCTCCATATTTTATATTAGTTCATAAAATGGATATTAATAAGTGAAGAGGTTTTGATTTTCGAATGAATTATAAAGACGTCAATTGACATTCATGAGGATATCATAATTGATTAATTGCTATATTCGCAACTCTAAAAAAATAAAAATGGCAAAATTAAGAAAGCAGGACGCTTTGGATTACCATTCCCAAGGTCGTCCAGGGAAGATAGAAGTAATACCGACAAAACCGCATAGCACACAACATGACTTATCATTAGCGTATTCTCCAGGTGTCGCTGAGCCTTGTCTAGAGATTGAAAAGAACCCAGAGGATGTTTATAAATACACTGCAAAAGGAAATCTGGTAGCTGTTATTTCGAATGGAACTGCAGTACTTGGGTTGGGAAATATTGGTGCATTGGCATCAAAGCCAGTAATGGAAGGGAAAGGACTGCTTTTCAAAATTTTCGCTGACATAGATGTATTCGACATAGAAGTGGACGCTACCGATATCGACCTCTTTGTACAAACCGTAAAAGCAATAGCTCCAACTTTTGGAGGCATTAATTTGGAAGATATTAAGGCACCTGAATGTTTTGAAATCGAACGCAGATTAAAAGAGGAATTAAATATTCCTCTTATGCACGACGATCAACATGGAACCGCAATTATTTCTTCTGCAGCATTGCTTAACGCTTGTGAAGTAGCAAACAAGAAGATAGATAAGATAAAGATTGTAGTTAATGGGGCAGGAGCATCAGCTCAGTCTTGTGCTAAACTATATATGGCGGTAGGTGTAAAGAAAGAAAATCTTTTGATGTTGGATAGTAAAGGAGTTCTGAGTATTTATAGGGATGATTTGGATGATCAGAAAAAGTTCTTCGCTACTACCAATAAGATAATAAAAACATTGGAGGATGCTATGAAAAATGCTGATGTCTTTGTTGGGCTTTCAAAAGGGAATGTAGTAAATCAGGAAATGGTACAATCTATGGCAAAACGCCCGATAGTATTTGCACTTGCTAATCCCGACCCTGAAATTCCTTATGACTTGGCAATGGCAGCTCGCAAGGATATTATCATGGCAACAGGCAGAAGTGACCATCCTAACCAAGTAAATAACGTACTTGGGTTTCCTTTTATTTTCAGAGGAGCATTGGATGTTAGAGCTACACAAATTAATGAAGCTATGAAACTGGCTGCAGTATATGCAATTGCTAATCTTGCAAAAGAACCTGTACCGGAATCTGTAAATCTGGCTTATGGTAGCAGGAACATTACATTTGGAGCCGAGTATATTATTCCTAAGCCAATTGATCCGCGATTAATATATACTGTTGCACCTGCTGTTGCAAAAGCTGCGATGGAATCAGGCGTTGCGCAACGTGCAATCCCAAATATGGAAGTTTATATTCAGGAACTGATAAACCGCCTAGGTTTGGATAATAAATTAATTAGAGACATAACCAATAAAGCGAAACAAAATCCTAAACGTGTTGTATTTGCTGAAGCGGATCATTATAAAATATTAAAAGCTGCACAACATGTGGCAGATGAAGGTATTGCAAAACCAATACTATTGGGCGATGAAGCAAAAATAAGAAAACTGATTGAAGAGAATAGTTTGGATTTAGGTGATATTCCTATCATTGATTCGAGAAGTGCTATAGAGGAAGATCGTAGAAAATCATTCGGTGACTTGTTCTTCCAAAAACGGAAACGCAGAGGTTACACCTTGTTCGAGGCGCGCAAGATAATGAAGGAGAGAAATTATTTTGGTTCAATGATGGTGGAAACAGGTGCTGCAGATGCAATGATTTCGGGGCTTACGCGTAAATATTCTGACCCAATTCTTCCCGCTTTAGAAATAATAGGAGTGCAGGAAGGAGCAAAAAAAGTGGCAGGTATGTATATCATCAATACCAAACAAGGCCCTTTCTTTTTTGCAGATTGCACAATGAATGTTGACCCAACCGTGCAAGAGATAGTAGATATTACTGTACTTACTGCAACCACAGTAAAGCAATTTAATATTACACCACGTATTGCCTTGTTATCTTATTCTAATTTTGGTTCAGCAGGAGGAGAAATACCAACTAAGATGCGGGAGGCAACTGCAATATTGCATAAAAATTATCCGGGAATGATTGTGGACGGTGAGATGCAAGCTAACTTTGCCTTGAATAATGATTTACTAAAAGAGCAATTTCCTTTTTCCGAGTTAATAGACAAAAAAGTAAACACACTTATTTTTCCTAATCTAGCTTCTGGAAATATTGCTTATAAATTAATTCAGGAGATGGGAGGAGCAGAAGCAATTGGCCCTGTTTTGATAGGGTTAAAAAAACCGGTACATATTCTTCAATTAGGAAGTTCGGTTCGCGAAATAATAAATATGGTTACCATAGCAGTGATTGACGCACAGAACAAGAAATAGTTCATTGTCATTGGTTAATTAATTACGGGTGAGCTTTTAAAAAAGAGAATAAATGATTTATCATATAGAAGGAAGATTAGTAGAAAAAACACCAACGTATGCAGTAATTGATGCAGCTGGTGTTGGCTACATTATGCAGATTTCATTAAATACATTTACAAAAATTGGCGAAAGCGAGAATTGTAAATTGTATACAGAATCGCTTTATATACGTGATGACATGCCTAAATTTTATGGCTTTGCCGATATCGCAGAGCGTAATCTATTTAGGCAATTGGTTTCTGTTTCAGGTGTTGGTGGTACTAGTGCATTATTGATGCTATCATCATTAAGTGCTTCTGAAATTCAGAATGCAATTGTTATAGGAAATGTAGCTTTGCTGAAAAGTGTTAAAGGAATAGGTGAGAAGACGGCTCAACGAATAATTGTGGACTTAAAAGGAAAGATGGGCAAAGAAGAACTTTCTTCTGAGTTTTTCATCGGCACTCACAATAAATTGAAGGAAGAAGCGTTATCTGCACTTGTAATGTTAGGCTTTAATAAATCAGGTGCCGAAAAAGTGCTTGATAAAATTATTAAAACCGAAGGGACAGGTCAAACTGTGGAACAGTTGATAAAATCAGCACTTAAAAACCTGTAGTTTTGATTTGTTGATGATAACATCAGCAAATGGGCAAAAAGAAACGTTTTAAAAAAGGCAAAATAAAATTTTGTTAAAAGCATGTTTTTCAGAATACTGATGGTATAGCATCTCATTTAGGAAGGGGCACAACCATACAGTGAAAGGGGTAGCAAACACATGCCGAAGGGCTACCGAAGATGCTGGTAAGGGTACCTAAAGTGCAGGAAAGCCTTTTTGGTATGAGTTAGGGGTTTCCAAGGCGATAGGCAGGGGGTAGGAAGATGCAAGAAAGGGGTAAGGAAGATATTAGGCAGGGGTGGTTCCATACATTAGTAGGGATATTGCCATACGGCACCACCCCTTCCAAAAAATTTATTTATCAAGCAAGCCTTAAGGTTTGTTTTTATTATTTATAAGAAGTTATAGTTGTTTTGGCGAAATCGTTTACTAAATATATAATTGTTGGCTTTGCATCCATTGGATTGCTCTCCTATATCGTTAGTTCCGATGCAAAAGTAAGCACCTACAATCATGCTGCCAATGCAGATGATTATGAGATGACAACGATGGTGGCCGATACGCCATCAACTCCTGTTAAGCTTCCTTATAACTTTACAGACGAATCGACCGGAGACCCGTTAAACAATCCGAACGGAGGAAGTTTTAAATTAAAGAATCCATCCAATATACATACTACAGTAGATTATGACCCTGTTACAGGTGAATACATTATGAACCAAACGATGGGAGGGTTGGATTACCGACCACCTACATACATGGATGCAGAAGAGTATCAGGATTACATGTTTCATAAACAAGTAAAAAGTTATTGGAGTGCCCGGGCTCATGCCGAAGCAAAGAATGCTGCAAAGAATGCAATTATTCCTAAACTACATGTTGGCGGTGAAATATTCGACCGTATTTTCGGAGGTAATACGGTAGATATTCGACCTAATGGTTCGGCAGAATTAATATTTGCCTACAATGGAACTAAAACACAAAATCCTGCTCTGCCTGTAAAACAGCAGAAAATACATACGTTTGATTTCAATGAAAAGATACAACTTAACGTTATCGGCAAAATAGGAGATAAGTTAAAACTTACTACCAGCTATAATACTGAAGCCACATTTGATTATGAAAATCAAATGAAACTGGAATATACAGGATATGAAGATGAGATAATAAAAAAAATAGAAGCAGGAAATGTGAGTTTGCCTCTTTCTGGTTCATTAATAACTGGTAGCCAAACGTTGTTTGGAGTTAAAACTGCTTTGCAATTCGGACGATTAACTGTTACTAGTGTACTCTCTCAACAAAAAGGTAAAAAGACGGAGGTAAACTCTGCAGGTGGCGCACAGGTTACAAAATATGAGATAGCAGGAGATAATTACGAAGCGAACAAACACTTTTTTCTTGCCCAGTATTTCCGCGATAATTATAATTCTGCATTAGCTGGAATTCCATTTATTAATTCAGGAATCAATATTTCCAAAATAGAAGTTTGGGTATCGAATACCAACAACGTTACAACGGATATTCGTACTGTAGTTGGTTTTTCTGAATTAGGGGAAAGCGGAGCACATATCCCTTCTAGCCAAACATATTTACATGATATTCAATCGGGTGATTTACCGAACAATAATCAGAATGACTTATACGAAAACTTAACACATTCGGGTTATTATCCTGCAAATGGCTTACAAGATACTACTATGCGTTCTGCAAATATTGCAGTGTCAGAAATCAACTCTAAATTCCACAATACATTACAACAAACACAGAATTTTGAAATATTAAATGCCAAGAAATTACAACCTACGGAATTTACATTCAATCCAAAACTTGGTTTTATTTCTTTGAATCAACAGTTAAATGCTGATCAGGTGCTTTGTGTTGCTTATGAGTACACCTATAATGGAAATACTTATAAGGTAGGTGATTTATCCCAGGATGGTGTAAGATCACCAAGTGCTTTGTTTGTAAAAATGCTTAAGAGTACTGCGCCAAATACCAAGCAACCAATGTGGAAGTTGATGATGAAAAATGTTTATTCCATTGGTTCGTATCAGATAAATGCAGCTGATTTTAAGTTGGACGTTTTTTATACCAACCCTGCAACAGGTACTGATATTAATTATTTGCCAGTTCAGGATTGTCAGAATAATATTAAAGGAAAACCGTTACTTCAGGTGTTGAGTCTCGATAAATTAGATGCGCAAAACAACCAAAATCCAGATGGGCAATACGATTTTATTGATGGAGTAACTATCAATGCAAATACGGGACGTATTATTTTACCAGTCGTCGAACCATTCGGAGCATATCTTCAATCGCGTTTTGATGGCGATAATACATGTAGTCCTTTTGATGCCGGTAAGTATGTTTTTCATCAATTGTATGATTCCACCAGAGTGCAGGCACAACAGTTTCCAAATCTGAATCGATTTAAATTAAAAGGATCTTATAAATCTGCCGGTGGTTCCGAGATTTCATTAGGCTCTCCTAATGTGCCTCAAGGTTCAGTTACAGTAACAGCAGGTGGAGTGAAGCTTACCGAAAATGTAGATTATACAGTTGATTATACATTAGGACGTGTAAAAATTATTAACGAAGGTATTTTGAATTCAGGAACCCCAATAAAAGTATCGTTGGAAAGCAATGCTATGTTTGCTATTCAGCAAAAAACATTAATGGGTAGTCACCTTGATTTTAAAGTTAATAAAGATCTTAGTTTTGGTGGTACCATTCTAAATTTGAAAGAGCGTCCATTAACCCAAAAAGTAAATATCGGCGATGAGCCTATTAATAATACCATTTGGGGCCTTGATGGAAATTATAAAACAGATGCAGCATTCCTTACTCGATGGATAGATAAACTTCCGTTGATTTCTACAAAGGAAATGAGTACTATTACTGCTTCAGGAGAATTTGCCGATTTAATACCCGGACACAATAAGGCAATCGGAAAAGATGGAAATGCGTATGTGGATGATTTTGAAGGAAGCACGTCTACCATTGATTTACGTTCGCAGGGAGCATGGAACTTAGCGAGTACTCCACAAGGACAACCTTATTTATTTCCTGAAACTGCTGTAATGGATACTACATTAAAATCGGGCTATAACCGTGCGAAATTAGCTTGGTATGTTATTGATCCTATGTTTCAAATACCTACTTCCGGTTTAACTCCTACTGGTATTACAGCCGACTCCATGTCAAACAACTTTACACGTCAGGTACCGGAAACAGAAATTTTCCCTAATAAACAATCACCAAACGGAGTACCTGTAAATGTGGCAACACTTGATATGGCATATTATCCGAAGGAACGCGGACCTTATAATTATGATTTACATCAGACCAATGTATCTTCAGGATTAGATCCAAATGGTTGGTTAGCGAATCCTAAATCACGTTGGGGAGGTGCTATGCGAGCTATTTCAACAAATGATTTTGAAGCAGCAAATATTGAATACATCCAGTTTTGGGTGATGGATCCTTTTAATGCCGACCATCAAAGTTCGCAGTGGAATACAAGTGGAGAACTATATTTTAATCTTGGGGATGTGTCCGAAGATATTTTACATGATAATTATAAAAGTGCTGAAAATGGATTGCCTGCTCCAAGTACATCAAATCAAAATATACAAACTGTTACAACTGCCTGGGGGATTGTGCCTGCAGTGCAACCATTAGTAAATGCATTTAACTCCGATCCAGGCGACAGGCCCTATCAGGATGTTGGGTTGGATGGACTGAGCGACGGTGCTGAAGCAACTTTTTTTAGTAATTATTGGAATAGTTTAACACCTCAGCAACAGGGAAATCCTGATATTAATGGTGACCCTTCAGGAGATGACTATCATTATTTCAGAGGTGACGATTATGATAATGTTCAACTGGGAATAAGGGCTCGTTATAAAAAATTCAATGGTATGGAGGGCAACTCGCCAATTGCTTCTGGTGCTTATCCTACTGCGGCTACTACTTTACCAAGTGTCGAAGATATTAATCATGATAATAACTTAAGCACTGTTGAAAGTTATTATCAATATCATATTGGCCTGAAACCTGCTGATTTTGCAGGAGGTGTTGGAACAAATTATATTACTAATGTGATGACCACTACAGGTCAGGCTATTCAAAATGGAACGACAAAGCCTATTACATGGTACCAGTTTAAAATCCCTATAAGAACTCCTGAAACAAGAATAGGCTCCATAGATAATTTCCAGTCTATTCGTTTTATACGTATGTTCTTTAAAGATGTCGATCAGCCAATTAATTTACGTTTTGCTCGCTTGGAATTAGTTCGTGATGAATGGAGAAAGTACGGTTTCGACTTATTATCACCCGGTTTATATATTCCTAATGATGACGATTTAACTTTGTTTGACGTAGGTGCCGTAAATGTGGAAGAAAATGGAAACAAACAACCTGTTAACTATGTTATCCCTCCGGGAATTAACCGTGAAATAAACACCTCATCTGCCAACTTGATTCAGATGAATGAACAATCATTAACCCTTTCATTCTGTAATCTGCCTGATGGTAAATCAAGAGCGGCATATAAAACTACCAACCTTGATGTTCGAAATTACAAAACATTAAAAATGTTTGTTCACGGCGAGGCTTCTACAAATACCGCTGTACCTCTTCACGATAATGATTTGCAAGTTTTCATTCGTCTGGGTACCGACTTTACAGATAACTATTACGAATATGATGTTCCGTTGCAGATCACTGCACCTGGCAGTTATAATGGTACCGATGAAAATGACCAATATAAAGTATGGCCATCAGCCAATGAAATGGTAATTGACTTTGAAAAACTGACCAATGCCAAGTTGGATAGAAATAATAATATCAACGGACATACAATTACCTTAACTGCCGAATATGCCGAACCTGACGGAACAAGAACAATAATTGTAAAAGGAAACCCAACATTGAGTGCCATTAAAACGATGATGATAGGAGTAAAAAATCCTAAAAAGGTAGATGCTACTGATGATGGATTATCTAAATGCGGAGCTGTTTGGGTGGATGAATTGCGATTGACTAACTTTGATGAGCATGGAGGGTGGGCAGCTAATGCACGCGTTACTGCTAAATTAGCTGACTTAGGGTCATTGTCCTTATCAGGAAGCATGTACACACCAGGTTTTGGTAGTTTAGAAAACAAATTGGATCAACTTAAAAAGGAAGAGCTAAAACAGTATGATGTTACTTCGAGTTTGGAATTAGGAAAGTTCTTCCCTCATGATTGGGGCGTACATATACCTACTTATATTGATTATTCCGAAACATTTATTACTCCTAAATACAATCCGCTTGATCCGGATATACTTTTAGCTCCTGAGATAAAAGGTAAATCTCGAACGGATTCCCTAAAGAGCATTACACAGGATTATACACGCAGGAAAGGCATCAATTTTACAAATGTGAAGAAGGATAAGAGTAAGAAATCAAAAGTCAATTTACCTTTTGATATTTCCAATTTCTCCACTTCTTTTGCTTTTACAGAGATATATAAACACGATGTTAATATTGAATACAATACAGTTAGAAATTATCGTGGGGGTATTATGTACAGCTATTCGCCTAAAACACCTAAAAATTTCAAGCCTTTTTCAAAAGTTACATTCCTGCAATCAAATTATCTGGCATTAATAAGAGATGTTAACTTTTATCTGGTGCCTTCAAAAGTTGGTTT
>CAIRRW010000309.1 GCA_903881065.1 uncultured Bacteroidota bacterium | reverse complement strand
TATTAGATTCTTCACTTCGTTTCGGAAAGACAGGATACGGTCGTTACAATAGCATTGTCATTTCGAAACAAAGTGAGAAATCTCTTAAACAAATCATTAATACATAAATTACAATGGAAAAAATGAACATTAACATAATAGACCCCGAATTTCCAGAACTTCCTTGGGGCAAAGAAATAAAGGATGAATTTTATGAATCACTTTACAGAGAGTGGATACAACAGGATGTAACCAAGAAACTGGAAGCAAATGAAAATTATCAGGAACTGAAAGATGAAAATTTTGAAAGCGAACATGATGATACATTTTTCAAAAAGCATTATTCAGACGAAGTAGCGCATGCACTTTCATGGGGACCAAGACATCTTTGGCAGATTCACCGAAACAAAAATCCCTTTTTATATTATGCCGAAGAAGCTCTCTGCGAAATTCAACAGAAAAAACTTTTTGATTTGCAATGTCAGTGGCGTGCCGAAATGATAGAATTAAAGGGTATTGCCACAACTTACGATTTTGAATATTGGGAAATGAATATTCGTGAAGCCAAATTTTTATCTCGCATTACCGAAAGCGAATTGAGAATTTATATGGATTATCTTAAATCGAGCGAGTACCGTGTAAACTGGAAATGCCATAGCTGGCAGAATTACACTGCAATTAAAGACGATTACCATAACAATGGCGGCAGGTCGCTTATACCACCCTGGTATCATTATCATAACTATGCTACCCAAAATTCATCATTGCTTCAGTTGCCTGATATTATTGGCGCTAAGGAAAAAATATATTTAGAGAAGTACGATAAATTTCGGACAGAAACATTAGCCAATAATCCTATATTGGAACTGACTGATAACCGACCAAGACTTATGGCAGATGATACTAGTTTAGCAGACTTCCTTGTCCAATTCAAATATGACAACCCACTTCTTGAATATATTAAAGGACATAATGCCGAAACGCAAGGAACTATAGCTTGGCGATATTATAACGATGCTACCGAATACCTTGTTGAAGAGCGTGAACCTTTGCCAATAGAAGAAAATGAAGATTGGAGAGAAGCATTTTTGGATGTAGTATATAAATATCGAAATCAGAAAGTAGCCAATCTTTTGCCTGATATGTATGCCGATTATCTTATTAATAAACTGGATGAAACCCTACCTAATCTGCACACTCACTACCAGGAAAATTTAGATAAAAAGGAAAGAGAGATACGTAAAACTATTGCCGGAGATTATAAAAAGATGATAGAGATAGGAAAAGAACTTTGCGAAGGTTAACAATCGAATAACTTTTCAGTCACCAATAATTAATTACAGCAAAATAATCAATAACCAATTAATATATCCCTTCCCTTGTCTAATTTCTAAATTACCTAAATACAGCCAGTTTACTGTATATATTAAGTGCAGCACCCAAATTCAAGTTAGAGTTTTAATAACTCAGGTTTGAGTTTGTCAAGCTTAGGTTTGAGTGATCACCTCAAGAGGTTCATTTTTCGCTCCTCTTTCGTTATTTTTTTTATTTTTGCGTTGTGGTGAGGACACCGCTTAATAATTGTCATCCTGAAGTTAATTCGTGGCAGGCTGAGTTAAACAAACTCGCGTCAGCGGTGGGTAGTCAAACAAAAATAAATTTTAATTAAACATTTTGATTATAAAAAAAGCAATTATTCCACATTATTTCCTTCTTCATCTACATCATGAACAAGTGTGTTTTGATTATTACGCTTAGCATATATTTCAGACAAGGTTGCGGGCTTTTCAAAATGATGATTGATTCCTAATTGCTGTGCAAGGATGTTGGCATCAAGCGGGGAAAGAGGCTTAAATTCTTTTCGTGCTATGAGGCGGCCTGGACGCAGCAGGGCACTGTCTAATTTATTTAAAGCAACATTAAAGGTACATATTATCTGCAGGTTAAGCATGTCGTTTAATATTCCGTCAGTCATATTAAGGAGATTAGTAACGCCCTGTATCCTCACTCCTTCCTGCCTTTTGGCAAGGAGCGGCTCAGCATCTTCGATAAGTAACACACAGAATTTGCCTTGCATTGACCAGTTTTTAACTGACTTAACAAGGAAAGTCATAAATGCAGGTTCGATAAGGCGGTCAACCATATTTGGCGGCATATAAATAACTACTTTGTTGCCAGAGGCCATACTTCGAAGAAGATGACGGATATAATATGTTTTGCCGGTGCCTGGTTTTCCATGAAATAGAATTAATCCTTTAGAACTGTTTTCGAAACGATCCATCAGGCGGTTATGAAAATCTTCGAAACCGTAACCATAATTAATATCTAAATCCCTTATATCGAAATCATCTTTTACATCATGTTCTGCCATGACATAAGTATTGCCTGCAACTTCAATCATATTAATAACAGGTTGGTCGGGTTTCCTTTGGACAGAACATTTATTAATGTATTCAAGAAGCGAATTTTCGAAATAGGAATCGCGCCTGCCCGAAGCAATACTTGGACGAAGGAGTTCGACATCTCCAAGGGAAATTGTTTCATCATATTTTTCACCTATGTTGTCGGGTACATCATATTCTTCCGCCTCCTCTTCATTAATGTTGCAGATATGAAGTAAATAACCATCGTTAAACGGAAAGGTAATGGTACAATGTTCTGTTTCGGGATTATAACCATTATACACACTGGCAAATATATGAACTTCCTGTGCTTTCATATTTTCTGTAAGTTCCCTGTACAATGTTTTCACTTCAACGTTGTCAATATCGAATGATAACTGGGAAGGAAATTCCTTAAACTTCAACGCATAATATTGAAGCCATGAAAAATTATCGGCAGTTCTCATAGGCTCCTGTGTAAGCCATTTCACCTGTTCTTCGGATAGTTTTTCAGGTTCATCGGCTTCAATCTCTTCCGGGGTTTCTTCTGCTGGCGGAGCAAAAGTAAATGGATGAATAAGTCTGACATCTTCGTTTTCTCCGAAATAAACAAATTCGCGGCGCTTGATATGGATTGGTATTTTCTTATAAAAAGTTGTTTTTTTAATCCAGTTGCCATGTGCATCGTTTTCGACAATTTCTGTTTCTCCGGGTACCAGAACTTCTCCGGGGGGAATATAAGGAGGATGGTAAGGAATAATTTTTTTGCCTTCTTTATCGTATTGATGCTTGTAAGTATAACTATCTTTAACAGTGCCATCAACATTAAGCTGGGTAGTTTCAATGCAATCGCCCTGTTTGTTGTATTTACTTTTTGTCCAGCTATTGAGGTAAGATTTTTTAGGGTCGGTGTGTACGGATTTATTTTCTATTCGTTTTCCATCGCTGTTATAGGTAGTAAAAGAGGTGGACAGGATATTGCCTTCTCCATCAGTACCTGTTGAGGAAATCATATTATCATTTTCATCATACACAAAAACAGTTCTTTCTTTAAGGTCATTTATTGATGGGTGAAACTGTTTATTTTCAAGTGGTTTCCCGCTTTTGGTATAAGTGTGAACCGTTAAATGTTCCCATTCCCTGTCGTGAATTTTATAGAGATGAGTGAGTGATTGATGTTCTTTATTATAAATAGTTGTAGTAGTACTGTACAATTTGCCTTTATAAGAGGACGTCTTTTTTATACTTGCCCCTTGTTCATCAAATATGTCTTCATTACAGAAAGCATCACTAAAATCATCTTTTTTAATTTTATTCCCTTTCTCATTATAAGTGGTAATATAATTAAGTTTATTATCATCAAGGTCTATCCTTCCTTCAATAACTTCGCCATCTTTTTGGTGTGCTTTATAAGTAATCCGCATTTCCTGCTTTACCTTTCCTTTCAGTTTATATTTTTCCAGGTCTGATGGTTTTACCGGGGGCGCAGTTGTTTTTTTGCTCATTGTTTATTTATGGTGTTTGTGGAGAGTAAATTATTTTTAAAAATCATCAGCGGTTGTAGAAGCCCCGTCTTCCGATTTTACATTATGAATAAGTATGCTTTGATTTTTTTTCATTGCATATATTTCTCCAAGTGAAGCACTTTTTTTAAAATGATGATTTATTCCTATCCTTTGTGCAAGCAGGTTAGCATCAAGCTGCGAAAGAGACTTAAATTCTTTTCGGGCTAAAAGCCTTCCCGGCCGAAGCAATGCAGAATCAAGCTTTTTTAAATCTACATTAAAAGTACAGACAATCTGAATGTTCATCATATCGTTCAGCAAACCATCTGTCATATTGAGTAAATTAGTAACGCCCTGTATTCTCACTCCTTCCTGTCTTTGTGCAAGTAAGGGTTCAGCATCTTCGATAAGCAATACGCAAAAGAAACCTTGCTGGCTCCAGTGTTTTACATTTGTCATAAGAAAGGTCATAAAGCCCGGTTCAGAAAGATAGTCAACCAAATTGGGTGGCATATATATAACCACTTTACGGCTGGATACCATTTTGCGAAGCAGGTGACGAATATAATAGGTTTTGCCTGTGCCCGGCTGCCCATGTAAAAGTATCAGCCCTTTGGTGCCTGAACTAAAGCGTTGCATCAAATCGTTATGAAAGTTTTGAAAGCCATAACCATAATTAATGTCCAGATCTTTTATTTCAAAGTCATCGTCCACAGGGTGCTGACGCATAACAAAGCCGCTGTTATCCTGTTCAATCATGTGGATTACCGGTTTATCAGGAAATTTTTTTATAGAATAATCTTCAATAACACTGTTAAGTATTTCTTCAAAATTATCGTCATCTCTATCCGCAAATTTGCTCGGGCGAAGTAATTGAAGCTGGCTCAGTTTCACAAAACCATCTTCAGCATTTATATCCTTTTCTGTAAGATCAAATTGATTTGCTTTGTGCCGGATAATGTTTGAAGTGTGAAGTACGTATCCGTAATAATAAGGAAAAGTGAGGGTATATTTTTGAATCTGTTCTTTCCCGTTTCTGTCAATAGTGGAAACAGAATGAATTTGTTGCGCTATCAGATGTTTATCTCCCATAAGTTTTTCAAGCAGGGAGCAGGCTTCAATATAAGGACCCGTATAATCTATAATAGAAGGTACATCCTGAAACCGCAAAGCATAATAACGAAGCAGAGCAAAACTATCCGGTTGCCTGGTTGGCTCCTCGGTAAGCCATTTAGCTTCTTCTTCTGTTAGTTCTTCAGGTTGTTTACTTGTATCTTCTATCTCAGCAGGCTCTTTAGTATTTATAGGATGTATGAGTGCTCTGTCTTCATTTTCTCCGTAATAAACAAACTCGCGCAGAATGATATAAACAGGAATGTTTTTTTTGAAGATTGTTTTTTTTATCCAGTTGTTCTGCTTATCCGTTACTGTTTTTTCGGTTTCCCCTTCTTTTAATTCGTGAGGGTTGTAAGGAGGATGATAAGGGATAATTCTTTTTCCATCCTTATCATATTCATAAGTGTATTTATTAGTTTCCTTTATTGTCCCATCATTATTGAGTGTAAGGTGTTCAATACAATCGCCATGTTCATTATATACTTGTTTATACCAGCTATTCATGCTCGCAAGGCTTTTATTATGATACTGATTTTTACTTTCTATAATTTTACCTTCTTCGTTATAGATATTATCATGCGAACTCTGCGCTTTACCGGTTGCTGTATCATAATGAGTAGTATTTATTCTTCTTCCTTTATCATCATAAGTATGAGTGCTTCTGGCGATAATACGTTTTTCATCTTCTCCGCTATATTGTATTTCTTCACTGACTGTTCATCATCGTTCAGCGTTTTAATAACCTTGTAAGAAAGGCTTCCATCTCCATTATAACAAAAAGAATCGCGAACCTGATTGTGTTTTGTAAATGTATTAACCGTCCTTCTCTCCAGGTAACCTTTCAAATCCAACTTTATTATTTCATCCAGATTTTTATTTTTATTTAATATATGAATATCTCTGCCACGATAATTATATTTTTCCTCCCGTGTTTTATTCCCATCCTTGCCATACGTTACAAGTTCATTTGTATAGGTAGATTTACTGTCTGTTTCCAGGTTCCCCTGTATTACTTTGCCATCTCTGTAATGCGCTTTATAAGTAATCTGCATCACCTGTTTTACGGAACCTGCCAATTTTGCAAGATCCAAATCAGTACGAATATGTACAGCAGGTGTTGCTGTTGACACTATTTTTTTTCCCATTTGTTTTTAATAATTATTATAGTCCCGCACCTACGGGTTAGAAATCATCACGACAGCTGATTCTTTAACCTCTGAGTTTTTTGTTTTAGCTACAATTGTTGATATTATTATTTGTAAAACTACCTTTAATAACAAGGCACTTTCAATAAAAGATTTATTTAGCTAAAAAAAGGCAGTGGTAGCAGTACTTTGTGAAGTGGTGAGGACACCATTTAATATTCGGCCTCGAAGTTAATTCGGGACAGGCCGAGTGAATACTCTTCGCCTGTTAGGGCGTTATTCCATGTTTTTAAAATCGCTAATAAATTTTTCGGATAACGCAATTCCTGCATTTTTATAAAGGGGCGGAATATCCTTAAGGGCAGAATTAAGCAAATCTTCCATAACTGTAGATTCGTTATATCCGCATGTATAATAAAATTCAATTCCATCTTCTTCGTCCACTTTTACTTCATAATTATCCAAATAAAAATAATTTTTAGCAGTAGGATTTAATTCATTTGTTTTTTTCATCTCCTGAGCAAAGGATTCAATAAACAATGAAGGTCTGAAAACAGGATTATCCAAAAAATAGGTCATAAATGAAAACTGCAGCGAGATGATATTATTTTCCTTCCTGATTCCGGTCCAGGACATTCCATCAAAAAAATCACCTGTTTGTTTACCAGTATAATAGATATGAGAAAAATTATCAGGAAATTCAATCACTTTTATATTTTTAAATAGTTCTAAAGAAATCTCATTACCCAATTCTGTTTCTATTATGTTTCCTTCCTTTTCTGCTCCTATAAGAAATTCACCATTTAAATAAATCATGTAATCGAAAAAGCCTTCTTGTTTTATTTCCCTTTCTTCTATTTTAAATATATTTTCCATTGAATCTTTTATTTTATTATGCTATAAAAGTACCTTTTATAACAAACTCCTTCAATAAAAGATTTATTTTGTTGGAAACTGTTAGTAGCAGAAGTACTTTGTGTAGTGGTGAGGACACCACTTAATAATTGTCACGAGTGAGGACACTCACGCCAGCCGGGTAAGAAACTCAGTAGTGAGTAACAAATGCATTTGTTGCCAGTTCGAGCGTATGTCAGTTCGAGCGGAGTCGAGAACAAACAAAGCCAACACACATTCTCGACTCTGCTCGAAATGATAACACCGTGTAGGTTCAACTATTTATTTCATTTTCCTATATTGAGCTGTTGCGGCTGCTATATCCATTGTTTCAGCAGTTTTCGGTAGGAAGTAACCTGATACAATTTTAACATTTCGAGCAACATTTACGATACATTCGTTCACCTAATCAATTGTATAGGTGTCCTTTTCATTTGGTTTGTTCTCCTTTCTATTTGGTTTGTTGTCCTTTCCATTTGGTTTGTTCTCCTTTCCATTTGGTTTGTTCTCCTTTCCATTTGGTTTGTTCTCCTTTTCATTTGGTTTGGTGTCCTTTTCATTTGGTTTGGTGTCCTTTTCATTTGGTTTGGTGTCCTTTTCATTTGAATCGTTGTCCTTTTCAATCGTACGGGTTACCAAATCAATCGTAAAGGTGACCTAATCAATCGTAAATGTTGGTCGAAATGTTAAAATGGCATTTCTGTTTATTGAACTGTGTCAGTTTGCAAGTGTTTATAAAAAAGTATTTTTGAGATGTCATTTTTGATATTCTTAACGATTAAAAACGATTATAATCGATTTTCTTCAATTATAATCAGTATAAATCAATCCTCATGGTTTTTAAACTAAACAGTACGTTAACTCGATAATTATGTAATCGGATTTTGCTGCACTCCTTTTTAATGTATTTTTAAAAATAATTCTGGTTTTTAAAAATTCTGCTTTTATAAAAAGCTTTAATA
>CAIRRW010000308.1 GCA_903881065.1 uncultured Bacteroidota bacterium | reverse complement strand
GTATTTCCTAATCCTGCAACATCTGTATTTACTGTGAATACAGGAAGTGTAAAAATAAATGAACTTAAACTTGTGAATATTCTTGGAGAAGAAATAATTAAACAATCAGAAATAAATAATGCTCAATCAACTGTAAATATTAATAATATGCCAAGTGGTGTTTATTTTGTTGAAGTGTATACTGAAAAAGGAAAGGCTGTGAAGAAAATTATTAAGAATTAATTATAAAATGAACATCGAAAGAGGCTGTATTAATTAATACAGCCTCTTTTTTAATGGCATAATCAAAAAATGAAAGATGTAAATTAAAGTATCTTTGTAAAAACAATAGGTTATAATAATTAATGATTGCTAAAGTTACACATAAAGGAAAATCGTATAATGTTGATTTATCAAAGCCGATTGATATTTCTATTCCATTGCGTACCGGAGATGAAAATGTAAAATGCTTGGTACGCCAAGCCTATTGTCATAGAACCTGTGCGAATGGGTGATTGGGTGGGCGATGTTAAACAAGGAGGCTCGGTTAACTTCCGTAACATTATGTTTAACCCTCATGGAAACGGAACACATACTGAATGTGTGGGGCATATCAGCAAGGAAGATTATTCTATTAATCAATGTTTAAAAAAGTTTTTTTTTATTGCTGAAGTAATTACTGTTTTGCCTGATGAAACAACTGAAGGAGATAAAATAATTACCAAGCAACATATTGAAAACTGCCTTGAAGATAAACGCCCTGAAGCAATAATTATACGTACGCTGGATAATCATATCTCGAAAATAAACAGACATTATTCAAATACAAATCCTGCTTATCTACACCATGAAGCAGCTGAATATATTGACGCTTTAGGAATTGACCATTTACTAATTGATTTACCTTCGGTAGATAAAGAAGTGGATGGTGGGAAGTTATTGGCGCATCATGCTTTCTGGCAATACCCTAATAACACAAAGCAGGAGCGTACGATAACTGAAATGATTTATGTGCCGAATACGGTTTATGATGGAACGTATCTTTTGAATCTTCAGATAGCAAGCTTTGAAAACGATGCTTCGCCGAGCAAGCCATTATTGTTTCAATTGAATAAGGCATTGTAGGTAAAATAATTCCAAAACATTTTCTTATTGAGCAATTTACTTTTGAGTTATTCGTTATTAGAAATTAAAAGTTAAATCATCTGAAAACTTCTAATAAAATATTACAAAACATAATCAATAATTAATTAGGTTTGCCCACCTTATGAAAAAAGTAATTGTATTCGCATTATTCTGTATTGGGTTTTCTACTGCTTCTTATTCCCAAGCAGGGAAGGAAAGCAGTGCAAAGTCAGGTAATTTTTTTTCACGATTGTTTCATCGTGCCGATAAGCCTCGTGCACAAATGCATCACTTCGATTCACGAAAGAAAGACCCTAATATGAAGCATAATGGAAACGATGCTTATCACCGAAACAAGAGAAGCGAATATAAAGTAGATGGCGATGGATTTGGTTTGCCTTCAAATGGGAATAAAAAGCGTGGGAAAAGTACTGGGGTAAAATAGATTCTAAACTTTTCTACTTAAGATTTTTAATCTTCCAGATTATCCTTTTTTCAAAGTGAAGGAAAACACTGTACCAACTCCTGCTGTACTCATTACATTTATTGTCTGATTATGGGCTTCGATAATGTGTTTTACAATCGCAAGTCCTAAGCCTGTGCCGCCTTGTTCACGAGAACGGCTCTTATCCACCCGGTAAAAACGTTCAAATAGGCGAGGGAGATGCTCCTTATCAATTCCTATTCCATTGTCAGAGATTTCAATAGAAATATTATTTCCTAAGTCATGAAAACGAACCTTGGTTTCGCCATATTCCTTACCATATTTTACTGAATTTACAATCAGATTGACCAATACCTGACGTATTCTGAATCTATCAGCCAGAACAAAAACAGGCTTTAATTCGTCAGCGAGTGAAAGTATAATTCCTTTTGCTGTTGCTTTCATTTCCTGAGCATCCATCACATCTTTAACCAAGAAGGCTATATCAAAGCGTTCTGGTTCGATTTGCAGTTCACCTGTTTCTAATTGAGAAATAGATTCTAAATCATCAATAATTGTAATCATTCTATCCACGCTCTTTTCAGCACGCATCAAATAATTTTTATTGATGGAAGGGTCATCCAATCCTCCATCTAATAGAGTAAGAATATATCCCTGTATATTGAAAATAGGAGTTTTCAATTCATGCGACACGTTTCCAAGAAATTCTCTTCGATAAACTTCAAGTTTTTTTAATCTTTCTATCTCATTTTTTCTATCCTCTGCCCAAGCCACTATTTCACTATTAAGATTACTAAGTTCATTACTTGTATAGTTAATATTTGAAGAAGGTTTGTCTGACTGTAAGCGAAAATCCCTTACAGTTACTAGTAATTGATTAATCTTTTTAAAAACATATACATTAACAAATAGCAATAGTATTAATGAGGAAATAAAGGATATTAAGAAACTAACAAGTACTAATTCCGAACTTGTTTTGCCGTTTGAATTAAGCATTGCAAAACCGATTAGTGTTGAAAATAATAATGCAACTATAAAGGCAATAATCAACAACACAGATTTTCGGGAATAGTTGCTCATTTTTCAGTAGTAATTATTAAAAAAGGTTTAAATTTTTATACCAATAATGAGTACATCATCTACTTGTTCTAAGTTACCACGCCAGTTTTCAAATGTTTGGTTGAGGATTTCTTTCTGTTCTATAAGTGGTTTCATGTGATTATCAAGTAAAACTTGTTGAAATGGTTTATATTTGAATTTCTTTCCTTTCGGACCTCCAAACTGATCAGCATAGCCATCAGAAAAAATATAAATGATATCACCTCTTTGCAGTTCCCATTCATGGTTAGTAAACTTCAATAAATTTTCTCCAACAAAAGCTCCAATCGGAAATTTGTCTCCCTTTATTTCAACAAGTTCATTATTTCTAATCATCCATAACGAATTATTAGCACCGGCAAATTCCATAGTTGCTTTAGTATAATTAATGGAGAAGAGTGCAATATCCATTCCATCTCTTACTTTTGTTTCTTCTGTATTCTGATTTAACTTTCTTGATAACTGTTTGTTTGTTTCATTTAGTATTAATGCTGGTTTTGACAATCCTAAAACATTTACAGCTTGAGTTAATATGTTATGACCAACAATACTCATGAAAGCCCCAGGTACACCATGACCTGTGCAATCGGCAGCCGCAATAAGAGTTTGATGTCCCCATTGTTCCATCCAATAAAAATCTCCACTTACAATATCTTTTGGTTTAAACAAAACAAATGAATCAGGGAATAATTGTTTCATTGTTGTATCAGTTGGCAGTAATGCATCCTGAAGTCTTTTTGCATAATGGATACTATCAGTGATTGCTTTGTTTTTCTCGTCAATTTCTGAATATGCTTCCTGAAGTTTTTCTTTTTCTTCAAACAATTGTTTAGTTCGGAAACTAACTTGATTTTCCAACAATTTTTTAGAATATTTTAGTCTTCTTTCTCGAAGTACAATAATTAAATAGATGATAGAAATACCGATTATTAAGTTAATAACATAGAACCAAGGTCTTTTCCAAAGCGGCGGAATTATTTCAAATGTGAAAGAAAGAGGAGTTGAATTCCAAACGCCATCACTATTTTTGGATCTTATTTGGAAAGTATATTTTCCTGGAGCAAGATTGGAATATGTTGCATGTGTTTCGGCAACTTCAGGTGACCAATTGATATCTGCGCCATCTAGTTTATATTCGTATCTAACTTTTTCAGGAGAAGTTTGTGATATCCCAATAAAATCAAAAGTTACGTGATTTTTATTGTAATCTAATTTTAGATTTTTTGGAATACCATTTTTAATACTGTCTGAAAATATAGATAAATCAACGTTCTCAAGAAATAGACGAATGCCAGATAATTGTAATCGAGGTTCAATGTGATTCTTTATTTCTAATTTCGGATCAAATATTATTATTCCGTTTGAACTGCCAATCCACAGTTTGCCATTATATTCCTTATAAAAAGCATTGGTATTGCAGTTGCCACCTAGAAAACCTTCTTCTTTTCCGAAATGAGTTAATACTACTTCTTTTTGATTTACATATTCGTCTAAATCTAATCTATCCAGTCCTTTATTGGTTCCCATCCATAAGTTACCTTCCGCATCGGGCCTTATAAAAGCAACCGAATTAGAACTTAACCCATCACTTTCATTAATGGTACGAAATATTTTCCCATTAAAAACGGTCGCTCCTGCATCGGTACTGAACCAGATATAGCCAAGTTTGTCTTTTACAATATTTTTTATTTGAGGGAACCCATCTGAACGAAAGATATTTGTAAATATTCTGCCATCATATTTTATAATTCTATCTGACTCTCCAAACCAAATATATCCTAAATCATCTTCATAAATTGCACTTACTCCTTGTGAAGAAAACCCTTGTAAAAAGCTAAGTGAAGTAAAAGATTCTCCATCATATTTATCAACACCTTTTTCACTAGCTATCCAAATATTCCCTTTTTTATCAGCTATAATTGATTGAATTTGTTGACCAGTCAAACCATTATGCGTATCATAATTTATAAATCCTTTTCCATCATATTTACTCACCCCAGATGCAACTGTAGCAAACCAAATATTTCCTTTTTTGTCTTCACAAATTCCTGTAATTGCATTGGAGGCTATGGAAGATTTTTGAGAGTTATAATTTTGAAACAGTGTGGTATCTTGTTTAATCCAGGCTTTATAATCCAATTTGGAAACCCCTCCTGCTTTAGTACCAATCCAAATATTTCCTTTACTATCTTTCAAAAACGCCGTAACATCGTTATTAACCAACCCCTGCTGTTCATTTATATTAATAAACATATTATTCCGGTATTTACTTAGACCGCCACCAAACGAACCAAACCACATATTGCCTTCTGTATCCTTGGTAATGGCATCAATAATAGTATTGCACAAACCGTTATTCTTTGAAATGAGTTTTGCTTTATTTTTCTCCAGTTTCAGTACTCCATTGTAATTCCCTATCCATATTACTCCTGTTGAATCTTTATAAATCCTATATGTTGTTTCCAGATACGGCTTGTCATTTAATTTAAGTGTTTCTAATTTTTGTTTGGAAGAATGTAGATTATTAATATCAATAATATTGATTCCTCGGTAAGTGGCAACCCAAACTGTATTATCATTTATTAGAATATCTCGGTTCTTCAAATCATTTAATCCGTCGAGAGTTCCAAACCGTATTAGATTTTTTCCATCAAAGCAAAATAAACCATCTCCAAGAGTTCCTATCCAAATATTACCAAGTTTATCCTGTTTAATAGCCCATGTAGGGAACTTGCCTATTATTTCATTTTTGCTGAAAGGGGTAAATGTTTTCCCGTCATAAATTAATATTCCATTAGGGGTACCTAACCAGAGTTCTCCATTTTTTAATTGTAGTATGCAGTTAATTGTAACTTGGTTGTTGGGAGATTCAGAAACTTTAATAAATTTATTATTAACATATTTGTTTAATCCTTTGGCAGATCCTATCCAAAGTATTTGGTTATTATCCTCAAAAATACAGAATACATGATTGCTGAGTAATCCATTTCGTGTGCTAAAGTTTGTAAATTTCAAACCATCGAAACGGCTTATTCCTCCTCCATTGGTTGCGAACCAAATGGCTCCGGTATGATCTTGAAAGTTATCGAGAATTTGTGACTGTGGTAATCCATCGTCGATAGAAAAATTCTTAATGTTCAACTTTTGCGCATTGCAAAGTGTGCTGAACACAGTCAGGAAAATTATAAAACGGATTAGCTTAAATGGGCTATTCAAAATTAATTTTTAAAGAGCATAAAGTAAGTAAAAAAATATGCACCTAAAAGAATAAAAAAGCATCAAGTATTAACATCTTACTGTTTATAGCGTAATGAGGAATAAAACAGGTAAACATTTCAACAATAAAATTACCTTTGTAGCCTTAATTTTAAGTAAAAAATGGAATCAGGGAAAAGAATTAAAGTGAAAGAGTTATTAAATTCTACAGCTTTTGGAAGTGAAGTAATAGTAAAAGGATGGGTTCGTACTTTTCGTAATAATCAGTTTATAGCCATTAACGACGGCTCTTCAATAAATAATATTCAGGCAGTTGTTGATTTTTCAACCATGGATGAAGCATTGTTGAAACGCCTTACAACAGGTGCAGCTGTTTGTGTTACAGGCGAACTTATTGAATCTTTGGGCAAGGGACAAAAAGTGGAGGTGAAGGTTAAACAGTTGGAAATACTAGGAGATAGTGATGCAGAGAAATTTCCGCTTCAACCTAAAAAACATAGTTTGGAATTTTTGAGAGAGATTGCTCACCTTCGTTTCCGCACCAACACATTTAATGCGGTATTCAAAGTGCGGCATGCGTTGGCATATGCCATCCATAAATTTTTTAACGACAGAGGTTTTGTATATCTGCATACTCCAATTATAACTGCTTCAGATGCAGAAGGTGCAGGTGAAATGTTCAGAGTAACAAGTCTGGATTTTAATAATCCGCCACGATTGGAAAACGGAGAAGTGGATTTTAAACAGGATTTCTTCGGAAAGAGCACTAACCTTACTGTTTCTGGTCAGTTGGAAGCTGAATTGGCAGCAATGGCTTTTGGCGAAGTTTACACGTTCGGCCCTACTTTCAGAGCCGAAAATTCTAACACTACCCGCCATCTTGCCGAATTCTGGATGATAGAACCTGAAGTTGCTTTTAATGATTTGACGGACAATATGAACCTTGCAGAGGATTTATTGAAATATGTTATCAAACATGCGACAGAAAACTGTGCGGAGGAATTGGAGTTTTTGAAGAACCGTTTGCTGGAAGAAGAAAAAACAAAACCGCAGGACGAACGTTCGGAATTAGATTTATTGGCAAAGTTGAATTTCTGCCTTGATAACGATTTTGAACGATTGACTTATACTGAGGCAATTGAAATTTTGAAGAACTCCAACCCGAATAAGAAAAAGAAATTCAAATACCTTGTGGATAAGTGGGGTGTGGATTTGCAAAGTGAACACGAACGTTATTTGGTAGAAAAGCATTTTAAGAAACCCGTTATTCTTACTGATTATCCAAAGGAAATAAAGGCATTTTACATGCGTCAGAATGATGAAGGAACCACTGTACGAGCTATGGACATACTGTTTCCGGGTATTGGCGAAATAGTTGGAGGCTCGCAACGTGAAGAGCGGCTTGAATTGCTGGAAAAAAGAATGAAGGAAATGAATATTCCTGCTGAAGAATTATACTGGTATTTGGATACCCGAAAATTCGGAACTGCGCCACATGCAGGATTTGGTTTAGGATTTGAAAGATTGGTGCTGTTTGTTACCGGAATGACAAACATAAGAGATGTGATTCCTTTTCCGAGAGCGCCAAAAACAGCTGAATTTTAAGCATCGAATGCTGAAGAATGTAAATGCATTCTTCAGTTAAAAGATACAACATACTTCCAAAGCTGCATTTTATAAAGGTGTAATGTATAGTTAGGAGATTGCAGTCCTTCAGGTAATTAATCTCAACTAATAAAATAGCGTGACACGTGTCATAGTACTTTCAGTATTTAATGTACTAACTTTGCACTGTGAAAAAACTACTTACAATACTATTCGTATTAATAATTCAGAGTTTATCTGCCCAAACATTTACTGAAACAATCCGCGGAAAAGTAATAGATGTTGATTCAAAATCGCCCATCTTCGGAGCCAATATCATTTTATTAAACAGTGATACAATCATCGGTGCCACCACGGATATTGATGGTAACTTCCGACTTACGAAAGTTCCTGTTGGCAGACAGGCAGTAAAAATAACTTCGCTTGGTTACGAAGATGCAGTCCTCAGCAATATAATAGTATCCTCTGCAAAACAGGTAATATTAAATATCGAGCTTCGCGAAAAGATATATACGGCCGGAACAATAGAAGTAATTGCTGAAACTGATAAAACAAAAGCCAACAATGATATGGTGTCCGTAAGTTCGCGTAATTTTCAGAAGGAAGAAACAGAACGCTATGCAGGCAGCCGTGGTGACCCAAGTAAAATGGTTACCAACTATGCAGGTGTTTCGTCGGGCAATGATGCACGAAACGATATTATTGTTCGCGGCAATTCTCCGCTTGGTGTGCTCTGGAGGCTTGAAGGAGTGGACATTCCGAACCCCAATCATTTTTCTGCACAAGGCGCAACTGGCGGCCCAATAAGTATGCTTAATAATAACCTGCTTGGCAACAGCGATTTTCTTACAGGTGCTTTCCCTGCTGAATACGGCAATAAGACTGCTGCAGTATTCGATTTGAAATTAAGAAACGGAAATAACGAACGCCATGAGCTTACCGAACAAATAGGAATTAACGGTATTGAAGTAGGAGCCGAGGGGCCTATTTCAAAGAAAGACGGCAGTTCCTATTTAATTAATTACAGGTATTCAACGCTTCAGGTTTTTAATGATTTGGGAATTCGTTTCGGTGTATCTGCAAAACCTGAATACCAGGATATTTGCTACAAAGTAAATATCCCGACAAAAAAAGCAGGAGTGTTTACTTTCTGGGGAATTGGCGGATTAAGCAAACTGTCATTGCTTGATAGCGATCTGAAATCAACGGATTGGTCGTATATCAAACAAGGTCAGGATTTATATTTTAAAAGCTCGATGGGTGCTGCAGGCATTTCCAATTTGTATTTTTTCAATACAAAAGTATCCGGTAAAATTACGCTATCCTTTTCTGCAACTAATCTTAATGCGTATGTGGATACGATAACGCCGGTAACAAAAGCAACGTTTCTCGACAGAAAGAATTATTCGACAGAAACCAATGCAATAGCTGATTATACATTGACAGATAAAATAAATGCACATCATTTAATTAAAGCAGGAGTTAACTTTCAGGAGATTTTTTTCAATGCGACGGCGTTTATTTATTCAACAGTTTATAATCAAAATATTTATTCGTTGAAAGTAAATAATGCCAGTGCAGGTTTTGTACAATCCTTTTTGGAGTGGCAATGGCGGCCAGTAGATAAACTTGTTATTAATACCGGAATTCATTTTCAGGATTTCTTGCTTAACAATACAAATGCGCTGGAACCTCGTATTGGTATGCGTTATCAGCTTACCGAAAAACAAAGTATAAGTCTTGGGTATGGCATGCACAGTATGATGCAGCCTACTGTTTATTATTTTTATACTAACTACAATCCCATTAACGACAATTATTACAACAGCAATCGCAATCTCGATTTAACCAAAAGTCAGCATGTAGTTTTAGGGTATGATTATAATTTCGCGAAAAACTTTCGTATGAAATTCGAGACCTATTATCAGTATTTATATAATGTTCCTGTACAGACCAATGAAAGCACAGCCTTCTCGATGCTCAATGTGGGCAACCAATTGGAAGGAATTCCGCTGGTAGATTCATTAACTAATAAAGGAACAGGTACTAATTATGGAGTGGAACTTACTATAGAAAAATTCTTCAGCAAACATTTTTATTTCCTTGCTACAGCTTCTCTTTATAATTCGGAATACAAAGGAAGCAATGGTGTTACACATAAAACAAGTTATGATGGCGGCTATGTTTTTAATGCCTTGGCAGGATATGAATTGCCGCTTGATAAGAATAAAAACAAATCGCTTTCGCTTGATTTAAAATATACACAGGCCGGCGGAAATCGTTACACACCAATAGATATGGAGAAATCGAAACTGCTGAACAAACAGGTTTTTATTGACAATGAAGCGTTCACACAAACATATAAAGACTATTCCCACTTTGATGTAAAGCTTTCATATAAAACAAACCGTAAAAAAACATCACAGATTATTTTTATTACTGTTGAGAATATTTTCAACACACAAAATATTTTGGAGGAGACTTATAATACCACTACACAAAGTATTCAGAAGGAATATCAACTTGGATTATTTCCGTATGGCGGATATCGGATAGAGTTTTAATATCTAAAAGCAAAAACATGAAGGCAACTTTCGATATTCTTTCCTTTATTGAACAAAATGTTCCTGGATTTCACTATACAGAATTACTAAAAGGCTAAAGTCAAGCATTTTACAAAATATAGAGTGGAAAGTGGCCCAACTGTAAAGCAGAGTGGTTGCTCTGTAGTTCAGAGTGGTTGCTCTGTAGTTCAGAGTGGTTGCTCTGTAGTTCGGAGGGGCTGCTCTGTAGTTTGGAGGGGTTGCTCTGTAGTTTGGAGGGGTTGCTCTGTAGTTTGGAGGGGTTGCTCTGTAGTTCGGAGGGGTTGCTCTGTAGTTCGGAGGGGTTGCTCTGTAGTTCGAAGGGGTAGCTCTGTAGTTCGACGGTTCTGAATTAAAGTTTGGCGGTATTTATAACAATGCTAATTATAAAGTAAGATAATAACGCTCGGAAATTGCGAATTCTTACTTCAGGGCTTTTATTACACAGACTAATACACAAGTAAACCAATAAACTAATTTTCCACCGAACTATTAAATGCAAAACATCGCGAAGCAAATTTCCGAAGACCTTTTACCGTTTCTTTCGGAGCTTCATAAAAACCCATGTGGCCTGCATTATCAAGCATCACCACCGAAGGATATTTGCACAATCCCATTTGAGGATACATGGTTTCATAATCTATCACCGAATCTTTTTTGCCAACAACAAACAGAACAGGATACGTTGCAAACTTAAAAATTAAATCTCTGCTCTTGCGTTCCTTCATGCCTTCCAGACTATTAATGATGGATTGTTTGGTTACTTTTTCGGCAATTGATTTTACTTTTTCTATTTCCTTTTTCAGCTTCACAACATTTTCAGGAGCGAATAACGAAGTAATCACTTCAGCCACATAATGTTTGTGTTCCCGTTTCACAAGGCGTATCACTCGCTCTCTGTCTTTTTTCTTGTCTTCCGAATCGGCATAAGAAGTAGAATTAAACAAACACAAGCCGCTTACATTTTCGGGATACAACTCCGCAAAAGCCATCGCTGCATAGCCTCCCATCGAATGTCCGGCAATTACATATCGCCTCACTCCGCATTTATCAAGCACAGCTTTCACACTTTGAGCAAGCAGCTCCATGCTGTGATAATAGCCAATAGAAGGCGTTTCGCCATGCCCAGGCAAATCAATTGCAATAACACGAAATTTATTTGAAAGTGATTTTATAAAGCCGTCCCATATTTCATGCGAACATAAAAAACCGTGTAATAATACTATCACACGGCCTTTCCCGGTATCTGAATACCGTACTTTTATCTTTTTAAATTCAGCAAACTTTAACATGGGAAATAAAATTCTAAATTCTAATATCTAAATTCTAATGAAAAAGAAATTCTAAACTCTAATATATAAATTCTAATGGAAAAAAATTCTAAATTCTAAAATGGATACGGTATAGAATTTAGTGCTTAGAATTTAGAATTTTATTCATTTTAGAATTTATGTTTTTAAATTTTTGTTCAAGCTGTTCCTATAAATTGCTCCCAAGATATTTTTCAATTCTGTAGCTTCATTTATTAATTCCATTCTCCCCACTTCAATTGTTGCATCTTCAATGTCCATCAGCCGAAGCCACAAAATACTTTCCTTACATTCTTTTTTTGAAATTCTTATTTTCATTAAAAAATCCTTCTCTCCTAATTTATCATTGGCTTCAATATAATTGGCAGCAACAGAGCCTGAAGACCTCACAAGTTGCTTGATATCTTCTTTATTCCAAATGTTCTTTTCTAATTTCTTAACAAAAACTCTTATGCTTTTTGAAAATAAATAAGTCCTCTCCTCCAAATCATACACTTTTTTATTTTCAATCACATTTTTAGTATTTAAATATTAGAATTTAGTGCTTAGAATTTAAAATTTATTTAAGTTAGAATTTAGATATTAGAATTTAGAATTTGTTCTTTAGAATTTCAGGAATTCATTAACTCTTCAATTTCCTCTGCTTCCAGCGGAATATTCTTCATCAAATCATTCGGTCCATCCTTGGTAACAAGAATATTGTTTTCCAAGCGGATGCCTAATTTTTCTTCAGGAATATAAATTCCAGGTTCACAGGTAAACACCATTCCATGTTCCAATTTACGATTGAAATCACCTATATCATGAACATCCAATCCTAAGAAATGAGAAGTGCCATGCATAAAATACTTTTTGTAAGCAGGCATTTCAGGGTTCTGATTTTTAATTTGGTCCATTGTCAACAAACCTAAATCAACCATTTCTTTCTCCATTAATAATCCTACTGCTTTATGATATTCAGGAATAAGATTACCAACTGTAAGCATTGCTGTTGCTGCTTTCATGATGCGAAGCACAGCATCATAAACTTGTCTTTGGCGTTTTGTGAACCTACCATTCACAGGAATACTTCTGCTCAAATCACTTGCATAATTACCGTATTCAGCAGCCACATCAAGCAGAATAACATCACCGTCTTTACATTCTTTATTATTCTCCACATAATGCAAAACGCATGCTGACGCGCCCGAAGCAATGATTGGACCATACGCCCAGCCTCTGGAACGGTTGCGGATAAACTCATGAATCAATTCAGCTTCTATCTCATACTCCATTACTCCGGGCTTCACAAACTTCAATAATTTTCGGAAACCTTTTTCTGTAATGTTGCACGCATGCTGAATTAACGCTACTTCGTAAGCAGATTTAATTGCACGCAACGAATGCATAATTGGCGCAGAACGCTCTACTTTATGAAGTGGATATTTTGCTATAAGTGCCTTGTTGAAACGCATTTCAGCAGTTTCAGTATCTATATGTCGGCGGGTATGCTCATTACTATTCAGGTAAATATTTTCAGCCTGAAAGATAATAGCTTGCAATACCTGATTAAAATTATGGAACCATTGAACGTTTTTAATTCCCGAAGTTGCTGTTGCCTGTGCTTTATTCAACTTCGCTCCTTCCCATATAGCTATGGTTTCACTGGTTTCACGCACAAATAAAATTTCCTTTTGAGAACCGTTTATTGCATCCGGATAAATAAGTAAAATAGTTTCTTCCTGATCAACTCCTGTTAAATAAAACAAATCGGAATTCTGAACAAAGCCCATTGAACCATCAGCATTGGTGGGCATTATATCGTTGCTTACAAACAAAGCTATGGAATTTGGTTTTAATCGAGCGGCAAAACGTTTACGATTTTCAATAAACAAATTTGAATCAATAGGTAGATATTTCATATTTAAAAATTATTAGAACCTCAAAAGTGCGAATAATATTAATACGAAGGAGCAAAGTTTTGATAATTCATTTAGTTATTTTCTTGTTAGATAACATTTGGAATCATACATTTGCACCGCGAAAAAATATTCCACAGAACTAATAACATCTTCTAATATTATGAGTAATTCATCATCGAGTTTTTTAAAATCTTCATTAGGAAAAAAGTTTATAATGGGCTTCACCGGCTTGTTTCTCATTTCCTTTTTAGTGGTACACGTATGTATCAATGCCTGCATTTATTTTAATGATAACGGCGAAACATTTAATATGGCGGCTGGCTTTATGGCAAACAATATTATTATTAAGGTTGTAGAGGTGGGTTTATTTTTAGGCATCATTGCCCACATTGTTCAGGCATTAGTAATATCAATGCACAACAGCAAAGCTCGTCCTCAAAAATATGCTGTACAAAATCAAGCTGTCAGTAGTAAATGGTATTCCCGTTCAATGGGATTATTAGGTACATTATTGTTAATGTTCTTAATAGTTCACTTGGCTAACTTCTGGGTGCCTACTAAATTAGCATTGTATGGCGAAAATGCCAAGTTTGTTGGATATAATGTACCAGATGGTTTTGCTGGAATGAAGGAAAATCCATTTGAGGCTTTGAAAACAGTATTCGCAAATCCAATTATAGTTACCGTTTATTTACTTGGCTTAGTTTCCTTATTTTATCACTTGTTGCATGGCTTCCAATCCGCATTTCAATCATTTGGTTTGAACCACAAAAACTACACACCTTTTATTAAGTCGCTTGGTTTTTGGTATTCGTTGCTAATCTGTTTGTTATTTGCATCAATGCCGATTACTTTATTTTTAGGATTGATAAAATAAGAGCGTTAAAAATTATTTGAACTTTAGAATTTATAAGATATGTCAAAATTAGATAGTAAAATTCCGGAAGGAAATCTAGAGCAAAAATGGACAAAGTACAAATCGTCTGTTGCGCTTGTTAATCCTTCGAACAAAAGAAATTTAGAAATAATTGTTGTCGGATCAGGACTTGCCGGAGCTTCAGCAGCTGCATCTTTAGCTGAACTTGGCTACAAAGTAAAAGTATTTTGTTATCAGGATTCTGCCAGAAGGGCACATTCAATTGCTGCGCAAGGTGGTATCAATGCTGCAAAGAACTATCAGAATGATGGCGACAGTGTTTATCGTTTGTTTTATGATACTGTAAAAGGCGGTGACTATCGGGCTCGCGAAGCAAACGTTTATCGTTTGGCTGAAGTAAGTAATAATATTATTGACCAGTGTGTGGCTCAGGGAGTTCCTTTGGCACGTGAATATGGTGGAATGTTGAGTAACCGTTCTTTTGGCGGTACTCAGGTTCAACGTACGTTTTATGCTGCAGGACAAACAGGTCAGCAATTATTGTTGGGTGCTTACAGTGCTTTGCAACGTCAGATAGGACTTGGAACAGTGGATATGTTCACACGTCACGAGATGCTTGACATTGTAAAGATTGATGATAAAGCACGTGGTATCATTGCCCGTGATATGGTGACAGGTAAATTGGAACGTCACTTCGGACATGCTGTATTATTATGTACAGGAGGTTACGGAAACGTATTTTATCTTTCTACAAATGCAATGGGTTGCAATGCAACTGCAGCATGGAAAGCACATAAAAAAGGAGCTTTCTTCGGAAATCCTTGCTTCACACAAATTCATCCGACTTGTGTTCCTGTTTCAGGTGATCATCAATCAAAACTTACTTTGATGAGTGAGTCATTGCGTAACGATGGTCGTATATGGGTTCCGAAGAAACAGGGAGATACCAGAAAAGGAAATGAAATACCTGAAGAAGAAAGAGATTATTATTTGGAACGCAGATATCCTGCCTTCGGAAACCTAGTGCCACGCGATGTTGCATCACGCGCTGCAAAGGAAAGGTGTGATGAAGGATATGGAGTAGGGGCTTCGAAAATGGCTGTGTTCCTTGATTTCAAAGCGGCTATAGAACGTTTTGGAAAAACTCAGGCAAAGAAAATGAGTATTGACAATCCATCACCTCAACAAATTAAAGAGTTTGGTAAACAGGTGATAGAAGAAAAATACGGTAACTTATTTGCGATGTACGAACAGATTACCGGTGAAAATCCGTATGAAGTTCCAATGCGTATTTATCCTGCAGTGCATTATACAATGGGCGGTTTATGGGTTGACTATAACTTGATGACAACAGTTCAGGGGTTATATTGTCTGGGAGAAGCAAACTTCTCTGACCATGGAGCCAATCGCCTTGGAGCATCAGCATTGATGCAAGGTTTGGCTGATGGATATTTTGTAATTCCTTATACAATTGGCGCCTATTTATCAAAAGAAATTGCGGTGAAACCTATTCCTACAACTCACGAAGCATTTGCTGCCACTGAGAAAGAAGTACAAGAGAGAATAGATAAATTGTTTGCAATCAAAGGAACTAAATCTGTTGACCACTTCCACAAAAAGCTTGGAAAAATAATGTGGGATAAATGTGGAATGGCTCGTGAAGAAAAAGGATTGAGAGAAGCAATTCAGGAAATACGTGCATTGAGAGAAGAGTTCTGGAAAGATTTACGAGTTACAGGCAAACCAAATGAAATGAATCCTGAATTGGAAAAAGCATGCAGAGTAGCTGACTTCCTTGAGCTTGGAGAATTAATGTGTATGGATGCATTAAACAGAAGTGAATCTTGCGGAGGACATTTCAGAGTGGAATCGCAGACAGAAGAAGGAGAAGCAAAACGTAATGATGATAATTTTTCATATGTTGCGACGTGGGAAAACAAAGGAAACAATACTTATGAATTACATAAAGAAGATTTGATTTTTGATGTTGTTCATCCAAGTCAACGTAGTTATAAATAATTAAAATAATACTCAAAGAATAAAAGATATGAGTCACGGAAATATGAATTTAACGCTGAAGATATGGCGTCAGAACAGCGGAAGCGAACCTGGTCAATTAGTAACTTATCCTGTAAAAGACATTTCTCCGGATATGTCGTTTCTGGAAATGTTTGATGTATTGAACGAACAGCTTGTTGCTAAAAATGAAAGTCCGATTGTGTTTGATCACGATTGCAGAGAAGGGATTTGTGGAATGTGCAGCATGGTTATTAATGGCCGTGCACATGGGCCGAAAACAGGAATTACGACTTGCCAACTTCACATGCGTTCGTTTAAAGATGGTGATACTATTGTGGTAGAACCTTGGAGAGCACAGGCTTTTCCGGTAATAAAGGATTTAACTGTTGACCGTTCTTCCTTTGAAAGAATACAGGCAAAAGGTGGTTTTATATCAGTAAATACAGGTACTGCACAGGATGCAAACTGTTTGCCGATACCAAAAGATGATGCGGATGCTTCGTTCAATGCTGCTGCCTGTATAGGTTGTGGTGCTTGTGTAGCAACCTGCAAAAATGCTTCTGCCATGTTATTTGTGGCTGCTAAAGTTTCTCAGTTTGCTTTGTTGCCTCAAGGAAAAGTGGAAGCTACTACACGTGTTAAAAACATGGTGGCGCAAATGGATGCTGAAGGATTTGGAAGTTGTACCAACACCAGTGCGTGCGAAGTAGAATGTCCGAAAGGGATTTCACTTGAAAATATTGCACGCATGAACCGTGAATATTTAGTAGCTAATTGTGTAGATTGATATTTATATAAAAAATGTATAAAGAAAAACCAATCTCAAAAGAGGTTGGTTTTTCTTTTTATAGTCTATCTTTGATAAATGAATTTTAAAAAGATTTTAATTTTTATTTTAGTTTGTTCAGGACTTTATAGTTGTGTGAGGCGAGGTAGATATGAAGAATACTCTCCGCCGAAACCAATTGCGAACACTGTGATAAGTAATTCGGTTTGCTTTAATAAAGATAATTTTTCCTTTTTTATTGACTCGATAAATAATAATCTCCGGGTGAATGTGAAAATAAAAGAATTTAAAAACTTTCCTTTCCCTATAAATGCTACCTATCATGATACTTTGGTTAAAACGGCTTTTACATTTAATTTTTATTGTAATAATAAATTGATTCAATCAGATTATCGGGTATTTAAAAACACGTTTCGGTATTTTAAAGATACATCAAAGAGTGCTAAAAATCTAACTGTTGAGACTGATACCATTAGTCTGAGAAATGAGAATGATATTTTATTTGAGCTTCCTTTTTATGTTTTTCATAATTTAAAAAGAGGAAAACAGAAAATTGAAATGACAATGTCGCAAACTACTTTTACTGATGAAGTGAAAGTGATGAAGACGGATAAAGATTATAAATATGTGCATTTGATAATGAAGCGAGCCCTGATAAATGCACGTGTAAGGTTTGAGTTGAATGTGCCTGATATTTATAAAAGCGTGGTGATTGGAAAAGGTTTGGTGCTTAGAAATGATTCTGCCTGGACTCCTGCAGGGATGGATAATACGATTTGGAACAGCAGTTATCCTGATATCTACTGGATGATTTATTATCCGGATAACCATTATTATGTGCAAACGCCTTTTGAGCCTTCAACAGACAGATATAATGCACATGATACTTTTAATTTATATCACTATACAACAAATGATAGTATCGGTTTTGGGGTGTGGGACCATGATTATTTGTCAAGAGATGATTTTTTGGGCTTTTGGCATGGCTCCTTGAGTGAGCTTGAAAAGAAATCAATAAAGAGGTTAAAGTTTAATTATGTTCATCATTTTGATGTGAGTGTAAAAGATATGGGTGTAATTAATAAATAGGACTTATTACAAGACTTCTAAATATGTCTTTCTTTTCGAACTTATTCCATTAACTCTAAAAAAGAAATTTAAGGAAGGTAGCAACACTTTAATTTCAATTGATTCAAGTTTAATGTAAAATAGAGATTTTGAAATCTTACTAGTGGGTGCTATTCGAGGTTGAATGGTAATCCCTTATTAATAATTTCTATTTTATTATGTTAGTAACACGCTCCATCTTTATAATGAGGGTCTTTTAGATAGGTAAATTTTCAATAGAGTCATATTATATTTACCTCTCGCTCCAAATCAACTCCAAACTTTTCCTTCACTGAGTTCATTATCTTCTCAGATAAATCGAATATTTCGTTGCCCTTTGCATTGGCATAATTTACCAATACTAAGGCTTGTAACTTGTGCACGCCAGCATCTCCAAACGATTTCCCTTTCCAGCCACACTGTTCTATTAGCCAGCCAGCCGCAAGTTTTACATTCCCATTTTCTAAATCATAACCAACAATATCATTAAATTCATTTTTCAGGCTCTCATATTTGGATTTACTAATCTCAGGGTTTTTAAAAAAACTTCCTGCATTGCCTATCACTTCAGGGTTGGGCAGTTTACTATTTCTGATATTACATACCGCCTTACTTATGGCTTGAATGCTTAAATCCTTAACACCCATTGTTTCCAATTCCTTTTCAATGGCACCGTATTTAATATTATATAACGGGTTTTTATTAAGCTTAAAAGTTACAGAAGTTATAATAAATTGGTTTTTAAATTCATGTTTAAACACACTTTCACGATAGCCGAATTTGCAATCAGCATTGTTAAAAGTGTGTATTGTTTTATCATTTAAATGAAAAGCTTCCAGCTGATAAAAACTGTCTTTTATTTCGGAACCATATGCGCCAATGTTTTGCATAGGGCTTGCACCAACGTTTCCAGGAATCAATGAAAGGTTTTCCAATCCCGCATAATTATTATTGATGCAATGCATTACCAACTGGTGCCACACTTCTCCGGCACCAGCTTTCACGTAATAAAAATCAATATCTTCCTTAATTAAATTTATTCCTTTTAGATTGTTTTTGATTACAATGCCGTCAAAATCTTTAGTGAATAACAAATTGCTTCCACCACCAAGAATTAATTTTGACTGTTTCCAAAATTTATCTGCAGATAAAACCTCTTTAATGTCTTCAATCGATGCTACTTCACAAAAGTATTTTGCAGAGGCATCAATATGGAATGTGTTTAATTTTTTTAAAGAATAGTTTTCCTGAATATTCATTTCAATTTATTTAAAGTATAAAGTTCGACAATTAGCAACCAGTAAACAATATAATCTTCAAAAGTTATTCATATTGTAATGCTCATATCTCCAATTATTAATTTATATCTTCGCGAAAAATTTATAGGAGTTGAAACGAGCAATTGTATCTGTAATAAATGATTTGAGCACCGACCAGAGAGTACACAAAGTATGCGCCACATTGCACAAATTGGGATATAATGTAACTCTTGTGGGTAGAAGACAGCGAAAGAGTTTACCACTTGAAAAACGCGATTATAAAACCAAACGAATGTTTTTATTGTTTGAAAAAGGTCCTTTGTTTTATCTTGAATTTCAAAAAAGATTATTCTGGTATCTTATTTTTCACAAAGCTGATGTGCTTGTTGCGAATGATTTGGATACGTTGTTACCTAATTATTTAATATCAAAACTGAAAGGTGTTAATCTGGTCTACGATAGTCACGAATTATTTTGTGAAGTCCCGGAATTACAAAGTAACCCAACCAAGAAAAATCTTTGGAAACGATTGGAAAGATGGATATTCCCCAATCTAAAAAATGTATTTACAGTAAATAAATCCATAGCCAAAATATACAGTGAGGAATATAATGTAGATGTAAAAGTGGTAAGAAATGTCCCTTTATTATCCAATCAAAATAAGGTAGAGCGTCTGTCAAAATCAGACTTAGGACATGAAAAAGACAAAAAAATAATTGTCCTTCAGGGAGCCGGTATTAATATTGACAGAGGAGCCGAAGAGGCTGTGTTGGCAATGCAATATGTGGATAATGCCATATTACTCATTATTGGAAGCGGTGATATAATAACTGTTTTGAAACAAATGGTTCTGGATTTAAAACTTCCCGACAAAGTTATATTTATTGGTAAGGTACCATTTATTAAGTTGATGCAATATACATATCTTGCAGATTTGGGTCTTACATTGGACAAGGACACCAATATTAATTATAAGTATAGTTTACCCAATAAATTATTTGATTATATACACGCTGGAGTTCCTGTTTTAGCTTCTGATTTGATAGAAATAAAAAGCATTATAAATGAATATGAAATAGGTGATACGATTAATAATCACGATCCGAAACATATAGCCGAAAAGATAAATTCTATCTTAAAAGATGAAACAAAACTTACAGAGTGGAAAAAAAACACTAAAATTGCAGCCGCAAAATTAAACTGGGAATTGGAAGAGCAGCAATTGATAGCTGTTTATAAGCAGTTTCTATAGAAATTATCGAAGCCAAACATTTACATATTATTTCATTTGATGTGCCGTTGCCTGCCAATTATGGCGGGGTAATTGATATTTATTATAAAATAAAAGCACTCCATTTACAAGGTATAAAAGTTCATTTGCACTGTTTCGAATATGGTAGGGCAGAGGCATTAGGTCTGGAAAGCATTTGCGAAAAAGTATATTATTACAAACGTAAAATGAACAAACAATATCTGTTCAATACTTTACCTTTTGTAGTAGTTACAAGGTCTTCCGAAAAAATGATGGAAGTATTGCTGCGTGACAAACATCCTGTTTTATTCGAGGGTTTACATTGTTGTTTTCATTTGACAGACGAACGTTTAAAGGACAGAATAAAAATTGTTCGTACACACAATATTGAACACGATTATTATAAAAATCTGGAGAAGGTCGAAAAATCAATCTTCCGAAAAATATATTTCGGAATGGAAGCAACAAAATTAAAGCACTTTGAAAAGGTATTAAATAAGTCAAATTATATTGCCGCTATTTCTTCTCCTGATGCAAAGGAGTTATCTGAAAGATATAAAAACGTACATCATATAACTGCTTTTCATCCCAATGAAAAAGTAAATATAAAGGAAGGCAAAGGAAATTTTTGTTTGTATCACGGCAACCTTGAAGTTGGAGAAAATAATGAAGCCGCTCTTTTTCTTGTTAACGAAGTATTTTCAAAAATAAAAACACCATTAATTATTGCTGGAAGAAAACCATCTACCCAACTTATCGGTGCGGTATCAAAATATAAGCATATTGAGATAAAAGGAAATATTAATACTGCTGAAATTGATGAATTAATTAAAAATGCACAGATAAATGTATTACCTACTTTTCAGGCTACCGGTATCAAATTAAAACTCCTGGCGGCATTATTTAATGGAAGACATTGTATTGTTAATTCTCCAATGGTAGCTAATACCGGTTTGGAACAATTATGTTCGATTCAAAATACTGCAGCGGAAATGGCACAGGAAATAATCCGATTATTTGATTTGCCTTTTGATATGATGGAGGAACATACTCGAGAAGAAATTCTTACTGCAAACTTTGCAAATACTACAAACGTAAAAAAGCTGGTAGCTTTATTAAATTAATCCCGGATTAATAATATAAATCATCTGATTTAAGCCGCAGATACTTACGTACGGCAAGAGAAGTACTTATCCAGGAAATAATTATTCCCAGAACAATTACCAATCCGAATAAGGAAGCAAGCATTTTTTCATCCTGTAATTCCGATAATTCAGGTAATTGTTTTTGGGCAAAATAAAGAACACCAATCAGCATCGAAATGGCGATCAATGCTCCATAAATACCATGTTTAATGCCTTTTATAACAAACGGTCTCCGTATAAATTTTTGTGTTGCACCTACCAGTTGCATTGTTTTTATTATAAATCTTTTGCTATAAATAGATAATCGAATGGTGTTATTTATAAGTGCAAGTGCAATAATCATAAGCAATCCTGAGAATATTAAAATAACCAGACTTATCTTTTTTACATTTTCATTTATCATTGTTACCAGTGATTTCTGATAAACAACTTCTTTTACAATTTTGCTTTGTAGCATATCTTTTTCAATCCACGAAAGACTGTCTGCATTTGCATATCCTGCTTTTAAATGCACATTGATGGAAGAAAGCAGAGGGTTATATCCAAGAAAATTAATAAAATCTTCACCTAAATCCTTCTGTAATCGCACAGCCGCTTCTTCCTTAGTTATAAACTCTGTCGATTTTACATAAGCAGAACCCTCAAGTGTTTTAGTAAGATGCTGCACATCGGCTTCCTTTGCATTATCACTTAGGATAATTTGAAAACCGATATTTTCCTTCACATTGTCTGCAAGTTTATTTGTATTAAGAATAATAATTCCCAACAAGCCCAGCATAAACAATACTAAGGAAAGGCTTACAACTGTGGTTATTGAAGAACCGGTTAATCTGCGTTTTGAATATTTATCCGACACCTTTAACTTATTAGTGATTTTATCTTTGGCTAAAATTACTTAATTAAATCATTCCCCTTTTTTCTAAATAGGATTAAAATAAACAATTATGAGTTGATAACTAACGCCCCTCTTTTTCTTATCTTCGCACCCTTATACATCAAAACGAATAATGGAATATAACTTCAGAGAAGTAGAGAAGAAATGGCAGCAATATTGGAAGGAAAATAAAACTTTCAAAACCGAAAATAAATCTGATAAACCAAAATATTATGTATTGGATATGTTTCCATATCCAAGCGGAGCAGGACTGCATGTCGGGCATCCGCTAGGTTACATCGCATCCGATATTTTTGCAAGATATAAAAGATTGAAGGGCTTTAATGTGCTGCATCCTATGGGATATGATTCCTTTGGATTGCCGGCCGAGCAGTATGCAATTCAAACAGGTCAGCATCCTGAAATAACTACGAAAACTAACATTGCCCGTTACCGCGAACAGCTTGATAAAATAGGTTTTTCATTTGATTGGGACAGGGAAGTTCGTACTTCGAATCCAGATTATTATAAATGGACACAATGGATATTTATACAACTTTTTAATAGTTGGTATAACAGGAAATCAAACAAAGCAGAGAATATTAATTTATTAATTACTGAATTTGAATCAAACGGAAATGCGAATGTTAATGCTGCTTGTGAAGAAACTAAATTATTCACAGCAACTGAATGGAAATTATTTAATGAGAAAGAACAATCGGATATTCTATTGAATTATCGCCTTGCTTTTTTGAGTGATACTATGGTAAACTGGTGTCCGCAATTGGGAACGGTATTGGCGAATGAAGAGGTGAAAGATGGTGTTTCAGAGCGTGGAGGTTATCCAGTTGAACGGAAATTAATGAAGCAGTGGAGTATGCGTATTACTGCTTATGCCGATAGATTATTAACCGATTTGGATGGCATCGACTGGACAGAAAGTATTAAAGAAGCACAGCGAAATTGGATTGGTAAGTCCGAAGGGACAAGTTTAAAGTTTAAAGTTCAAAGTTCCGAAGAGGTGATAGAAGTATTCACCACACGCCCTGATACTATCTTCGGAGTTTCTTTTGTAACGCTTGCTCCAGAGCATGATTTGGTTTCGGTAGTTACTACTCCTGAAAATAAAAAAGCTGTTGATGAATATGTTACTACTGCTAAAAACAGAAGCGAACGTGAGAGACAAGCAGATGTAAAAAAGATTACTGGTGTATTTACAGGTTCTTATGTGGAGCATCCTTTCACGGGAAAACAAGTACCGATTTGGGTGGGTGATTATGTACTTGCAGGATACGGAACAGGCGCTGTAATGGCGGTTCCTATGCACGATACAAGAGACTTTGCTTTTGCAAATCATTTTGGAATAACAAAACAAATGGTGATACAACCTCCTGTTGACTGGGATTTCGCTCTTAACTCATACGATGATAAAGCAGGGAAACTTATTAACTCTGATTTTCTGAACGGATTAGATGTTAAAGAAGCAATTAAAAAAGCGATTGCTGTGATTGAGGAAAAGGGAATAGGGAAGGGGAAGACTAATTTCCGTTTGCGTGATGCCATCTTTGGCCGTCAACGCTATTGGGGAGAACCTATTCCGGTATATTATGAAAATGGAATTCCGAAAGTATTAAATGAAAACGAACTTCCTTTATTGCTTCCTGAAGTAGATAAATATTTGCCAACTGAAACAGGTGAGCCACCTTTGGCACGTGCTTCTTCCAGTTGGAAAAAAGATGGCAAGTATGAATATGAATATTCTACAATGCCCGGCTGGGCAGGTTCTTCGTGGTATTATCTGCGATATATGGATGCGCATAATGATAAAACATTTGTAAGTAAGGAAGCTGTAGATTATTGGCAAAATGTAGATTTATATATTGGTGGTGCCGAACATGCAACAGGGCATTTATTATATGTTCGTTTCTGGACAAAGTTTTTAAATGATTTAGGACTGATTCCTGTCATTGAACCTGCTAAGAAGTTGATTAATCAAGGGATGATACAAGGGGTGAGTGAAAAAATTTACAAGTATCAAGGGAAAAGAAATAGTTGGGGGCCAAATGCTCCATTTACAAAAGATATTCAATTTAGTTTTGGTACTGAAGCCCGCCAAATCTTTTTTAGTTCTGATATTCTGAATGCTTATTTCGAAAATCTAAAGAAAAATGGAGATAATCCTAATTTGATTTTTCAAGATGTTATTAATTCCACAAACGTAGATATTGGGTTAGTTAAAAGTGGAAAGATTAATATCGAAGAATATATTAAAAGTGACAAAACGGGGGAATTAGAGAAAGCCGTTTTTATTGCTAAAGATTGCTGCTCTGTTTTTTATGATGGAAAATGGAGAGACAGAAACAGTAATGAAGCACAAGCATCTGATTTTTCTACCTTTCAAGAAGTTGAAAAAATGTCTAAGTCTAAGTATAATGTTGTTACACCTGATTTAATGGTTGAACAACACGGTGCTGATTGTCTGCGCTTATATGAAATGTTTCTGGGCCCTTTGGAACTTTCAAAGCCTTGGAATACCAATGGAATTAGTGGTGTGAGTAACTTTATTCGTAAACTTTGGAGATTGTATCATAATGGAGACAATCTAATTGTTTCGGACGAACCTGCTACAAAGCCCGAATTGAAAGTGTTACATAAAACAATTAAGAAAATTATTTTTGATATTGAGAACTTTTCTTTCAATACTTCGGTAAGTAATTTTATGATTTGTGTAAACGAATTGACAGAATTGAAATGTAATAAACGTGAGATTCTTGAACC
>CAIRRW010000307.1 GCA_903881065.1 uncultured Bacteroidota bacterium | reverse complement strand
CGGTTAAGGTATTAGCTTGCATTTTATTTAAGATTGTTGTAAACCCTAAATAATTTATAATGCTTTTACCTTCTCCTTTCCTCTAATATTCTTTTCAACATAAATTTAAACAGTTTCTATTTCTATTTACTTTTTATTTGAATTGTAAGGAAAGTTTGTTTATTTTTGTTGAAACATTTTGAAAGCATGAATTTCCTGATAGAAAAAAATGACAAATACACTTTAGTTAGAGTTCAAGTTGAGAAACTTGATAGTAATATTGCCCCTTCACTAAAGTCGGAATTAGTTGTATTAAATACTGATGGAATAAAAAACATTGTTATTGATTTAACAAAAACTCGTTATTGCGATTCGTCTGGTCTTAGCGCAATACTTGTCGCAAATAGACTTTGCAAAAACAGTCAGGGGAAATTTGTATTAACAGGTTTACAGGATGCTGTAAAAAAGTTAATTTCTATTTCTCAACTTGATTCAATATTGAGTATTACAAATGACATAGCGGAAGTAGATGTTTTATTTGCTTCTGAAGTTTGATGATTATTCAGATATTGAATGCAAAATTTCGAATTAACTATTCTCGGGTGCAGTAGTGCAACTCCGACTTCAAAACGAAATCCAACCGCTCAGCTTTTAAATATTGCTGAGCGTTTTTTTTTGATTGACTGTGGTGAAGCTACCCAGATTCAGTTGAGACGTTTCAAGATTAAATTTCAACGTATCGATAATATTTTTATTTCTCATCTTCATGGCGATCATTATTTAGGATTAATGGGATTGCTGTCGAGTATGCATTTGCTAGGACGAACAGATGTAGTACACTTGTTTTGCCCTGCTGAACTACAAGAGATTATTGAAATTCATTTCAAATACTCATTTACCAATCTTAATTTTAAAATTATTTATCATCATCATAAATACATTAATAATGATTTGATATTTGAAGATGATAAAGTTGAGATAAGAGCAATTGTGTTGAATCATCGGATACCTTGTTGTGGTTTTGTATTCATTGAAAAACCTTTGTTGCCAAATATTTCAAAAGAATCAATTGCTTTCTATGGAATTCCTTTCGAGCAGATTCTATCTGTAAAAAATGGAGCGGATTTTATCAATTCATCAGGTGAGATAATTCCGAATGAAAAACTAATAACACATAGATTTATTCCTCGAAAATATGCTTATTGTTCGGATACCTGCTATGATGAACGTATTATTGAATATATAAAACATGCTGATTTACTTTATCACGAAGCTACTTTTATGGCAGGTATGGAAGCGAGGGCAAAAGAAACATTTCATTCAACGGCATTGCAGGCTGCAACAATAGCCGAAAAAGCAGAAGTAAAAAAATTAATGATTGGGCATTATTCGGCAAGATATAAAGAATTACAGCCACTACTGGATGAAGCACAAAGTGTATTTAAAAATACTATACTTGCAATTGAAGGAGAAAAAACGATTATCAAACATCAGGAATAAAACATTAAGTAATATCTAAAAAAACGAATTAATAACTATGGAATTTTCAGCACAACAAATTGCAGGTATTTTAAATGGGCAGATAGAGGGAAATGCGGATGTAAAGATCAGCAAACTATCCAAAATAGAAGAAGGGGAAGCTGGTTCTATCTCGTTTCTGGCTAACCCTAAATACAATCATTTTATTTATAATACAAAAGCATCGTTAGTAATTGTTAACAAAGATTTAGTGCTTACTGCACCTGTTTCCGCTACTCTTATAAGAGTGGACAGTGCAGAAATTGCTTTCTCGAAGTTGTTGGAAATGTATAATGAGATTAAGCTAAATAAATCAGGTATTTCGAAACATGCCTACATTTCGGAGAGTGCGAAGGTGGGTACCAATATATATGCCGGAGAATTTGCCGTAGTAGGGGAGAATGTGAAAATAGGTAATAATGTGAAGATTTATCCGCAGGTGTTTATTGGTGATAATGCCATGATTGGTGATAATACAACCTTGTTTGCTGGTGTTAAAATATATTCGGAAACGCTTATAGGCCGTAATTGTATTATACATTCGGGGACGGTGATTGGCAGTGATGGATTCCGATTTAATCCACAGAATGATAATCAAAAGATACCTCAAATTGGAAATGTAATAATTGAGGATAATGTGGAAATAGGTGCCAACTGTGCTATTGACAGAGCAACGCTAGGTTCGACCATACTGCGCAAAGGAGTTAAATTTGATAACCTAATTCATATTGCTCATAATGTGGAGATAGGAGAAAACTCTTATTTGGCTGCCGGTGTTGTGATTGCAGGCTCCACTAAGATTGGAAAAAACTGTATGTTCAGCGGACAGGTTGGTATTGTAGGTCATTTGGAAATTGCCGACCATACTGTAGTTTCGGCACAATCGGGGATTTCAAAAAGTGTAACTACTAAAGGTGAAGTGCTGATGGGCTCACCGGCTTTTGAAGCAAGTAAATACAGAAAGACGTATGTTCATTTCCGTAATCTGGATTCGTTGGTAAAAAGAGTTGACAGTATCGAGAAAAAAGAGAAGAAATAATTGAATTACCAACAGCTTAAGCTGCTTCCATTTCTTCGTATCCTACCATTCTATTCTTATCAGGATCCCACGCTTTAAGGCGAAGACACTTAATAATATCAGAAGGATAAAGGCTGGTGATGCCTGGCTTTTGCAATTCGGGGAATGCCGCCATAACCTCGGGTAAACGATAAAAAGGGATGCGCGAATTGAGGTGATGAATATGGTGATAACCAATATTGGCTGTCATCCAATGACCGATAGCATTCAGTTTCATAAAGCTTGACGACTCCAAAGCAGCACCTGAATAATTCCATTCGGTATTTGGTTTGTATTTGGCTTCAGGGAAATTATGCTGTGCATAAAAGAGGTAAGAACCTAACATGTGGGATAGAAAGAACGGTAGAATGAAGGATAATATCAAGGTGAGCCAGCCGAAATGCACGAATATAAAGGTGGCAATGGAAAAGTGAATGATTAATACTGCCAACGAATCCCAGTGGCGGCGCGGATTACTCATGAAAGATTGAATGCACATGCCATACATAAAGGTGGTGAGATATGCGAAAAACATGTTTAACGGATGGCGGACAGCAAGATAATAGAAGCGTTCCTTTTTATCGGCTTCCATAAATTTCTGCTTCGTCATTATTGGGAAAGAACCTATACTGGCGCTGAAAAGCTTGGCATTGTTATTATGATGATGGTCGTGCGAGCGTTTCCAGATATTCGGCGGCGTTATCATATAGATTCCAAAAATAGTAAAGAGGAAATTAGCGAATAAAGATTTCTGCAAAATGGCGTGGTGCTGATAATCATGGAAGATGATAAATACCCGCGAAAGCATGATGGCGGTGAAAATACTGCAAAGTATGCGACCAAATATGGCGGGAATACCCCAAATGGTGGGGAAGATATAAGTACCGATAATTGAGCCGATTAATAATAAGAATCCGGTGATGGTATGATACCAGCTTTTCCAACGGATTTCTCTGGCATAAGGTTTTGTTGCAATAATGAGGTCTTTTCCTGATAACATTTGGCAAAGATAGTAACTATTGCCTTATTCTATCTAAATAAAAGATGGGGACGCTGATTTATTACCTTTGTTTAATGAACTCATATATTAATGAATCTTTTTCAAGGTATAATTCCCCTAAATCTAATTTATTTATTGCAAAAGTCAAAGAGTTATTGCTATCATAAATATGAAATTCATTTCTATGATTGGCTTTTTCAAGAGATGAGGTGCTATATTATAAGCAAAGGTAATTTAAATATTGGTAGGGGTGTTAAATTCAAAAACCAGTCCCGTTTCGGCTTTCACCAAAACGGGACTGGTTTTTAGTATTCCTTTGTAATTAATCCTATTAGCAGGGCTTTCGAGGGTTAAAATTCTCTACGGAGACCAAATAGCCCCTAAAGCTCGAGTGTTAAACCCTAAAGCTCGAGCGTAAGACCCTAACACTTGAGCGTAAAACCCTAAAGCTCGAGCGTAAGACCCTAAAGCTCGAGTGTAAAACCCTAAAGCTCGAGCGTAAAACCCTAAAGCTCGAGCGTAAAACCCTATAGCTCGAGTGTAAGACCCTAAAGCTCGAGTGTAAGACCCTAACACTAGAGCGTAAGGTATTATTGCCTTATTTAACCGGAACTTCAATTGTTTGGCTCATTTCCTGAAGCTCATCTTGTATGCTCAATTGAGTTCTGAAAAAAACAACTGTTCCGCTTTTATATCCGCCTAAAATGGTAGTAGCATTATTTGTAGCTGCCACCATTGTAAAGGTGATATTATCCAACGAACTAAACCAAAGATGAAGGTGAACTTTATCCTGTGGTCCGCCCGGTGCTTTCATATTAGCAGTACCTTTTTCCACTCCCGTTTTCCCTTCAAAGATATTTTGCTTGCGAATTGCTTATACGGCAAATGGTAACAATTAACTGAAACATTTCGTCGGAAGTAGGCATACTGCCATCGCGCTCGGCAACTAATCGCGGCGGACAGAGGGGGTTACCTGGATTATGATGCGCGTAGCAATGTACTCTTTCGAGAACAAACAATTAAAATAAATATAAGTGAATGAAGGAGAATATTTGTTGTTGTAAACCTATTCAAATAACCTACCTACTCAATCCTTTTAAACTTACTTGTAAAGTGTCTTAAAAACTTAGGTTCTTCAGTAATAATTACGCCTTTCGAATTATCTTTATTCTTTAATAATTTCTCGAATACTTCAATCACATATTCAATATGACTTTGTGTATATACTCTACGCGGAATTGCCAAACGAACCAATTCCATTGGCGCAGGTATAAGTTTGCCATGTTCATCATATTTACCAAACATCACCGAACCAATTTCTACAGCACGTATCCCTCCAGTTAAATAAAGGTCGCAAACTAAAGCTTGTCCTGGATATTCGTGCACCGGAATATGAGAATATAATTCTTTAGCATCAATATACACAGCATGTCCGCCGATAGGCCAAATAAGTGGCACCCCCATTTCGCGTAAGCGTTCACCCAAAAAAGTAGTGCTTCTGATTCGATAATGTAAATAATCTGCTTCAAATACTTCTTGCAAACCAATTGCTATTGCTTCCATATCTCGTCCGGAAAGTCCGCCATACGTTTCAAATCCTTCAGTAATTATAAGAAGGTTTTTACATGCTGTAGCCATTTCTTCATTTCTTAATGAAAGAAACCCTCCCATATTTACAAGGGCGTCTTTTTTTGCACTCATCACAGCACCATCAGTTAATGAAAACATTTCCTGAGCAATTTCTTTATACGTTTTATTTTCATACCCTTTCTCGCGAAGCTTAATGAAATAAGCGTTTTCAGCTACACGACAACAGTCGAGAAAGAAATTAATTTTGTGTTTTTTGCAAATTACACCTACCGCTTTAGCATTTTCCATACTCACCGGTTGCCCGCCACCGCTGTTGTTTGTAACTGTAAGGATAACTCCGGCAATGTTGGCAGCACCTTTTTCTGCAATAAGTTTTTCAAGCTTCACTACATCCATATTTCCTTTGAAAGGATGATAGGTTTTAGGACTTTTACCTTCTTCGCATGGGATGTCAATTGCCTCAGCTCCCGAAAACTCGATGTTGGCACGGGTAGTATCAAAGTGTGTATTGCTGATAAATATTTTGCCCATACCTCCTAGATAACCATATAAAATACTCTCTCCGGCTCGTCCTTGGTGTGTTGGTAAAATAAATTCGTGACCTGTTAAATCAAAAATTGCGGCTCTCATTTTATGCCAACTGCTTGCTCCTGCATACGACTCATCACCTTGCATTATACCTGCCCATTGATTGGAACTCATAGCAGAAGTGCCACTATCAGTTAGAAAATCGATAATTACTTTATTGGAATCCAAGGCAAAGGTATTGTAGTTGGCATTCTTTAAATATTGTTTACGCTGTTCAAACGTACTCAAATGAATAGGTTCAACCATTTTTATTTTAAATGGTTCAATAATTGTTTTGAAATCTTCCATAATTAATTTGTATTTACCTGAATTTTAAATTGTTTTTAATTGACTTTTGCTTTTAAAAATGTATCTCTGAAAAAGGTATTTAGTAAAGCGACAGCAATAGCGATCATGGCTATCATTAATAGGATACCTGCAATAACAAATATCTCAAATAAGCTACTTTGGTTGGCCATCATGGTGCTGAACGAATCTGTTTGAGGACCCATTTGCCATAACCCTCGATTAATACCGATGATAATTAACGTAATCCAAAATACAAACAGAGAAATTTGTGTCATCCAAAAGAAGAAATTTAGGATTTTAGATGGTTTTAAAATCGAACTGTTATTTCGTCTTAAAAATTCAAAGCAAGCACCAAATAAAATCATTGAATTAATTCCAATTGTTGTGCCCATGGCATGCGCCACAGTTATTTGTGTACCATGTGTATAAAGGTTAAATGCCGGAATTGACATTATTAAAGAGAGCATTAAATTCAGAAAAACCCAAATTTCAGAAGCAAATAGAAATCGATATGGAAAATGATGTGATAGTTTTTCCGCTTCATTTAATGTTTGCCTGAACATATAGATTATTCTTGCAAGAAATATCCACTCTGTCATACTTACAATGTAACTAACATAGCGAATGTAATTCTCAGTTGGTAAAGTATAAATATGATGTCCCCAATTGAACATAAGGTTTGCTAAGCCAAGAAAATACATACGGAAAGCAAGATTGGATTTAGCACCTTTTTTGTTTTCAGTAAGTTTTTCCATTAAAAACATTGCTGTACCATATACCAACTGATTCCATGAACCAACCAAGCTACCATTCACTTTCCACTGAATGGTCATGTCTTTAACAAAGTGCTCGCGGAAATAAGGAAATTCCCAAAGATAATTTTCTGAAAACGTAAGGAGAAAAAAGAAAATCCCTGTCATCCACATCCAAATATAAACAGGCCATTTTTTTATTTTTATTACAACTCGGATAAAATTAATAAGAAATAATAACCATGCGGCTGCTATTATAATAGAGTACTTCGGAGGAAATTCCCAATATTCTCTACCTCCGAATTCTGAATTTAAATAAGCAAATAAAATCAAAAAAATAGCAATAAGCCATAAACCTAACTGAATAAATGAAATGGGTTTCTTTATTTTATTGGGGGCAATAAAATTTAAGCCGCTGTATACGCATCCGCTTGCACCAATCAGAATAAAAAACACTATACATGATACATGTATCGGGCGCAGTTGAGAGAAGTTTAACCATGATTTTGAATAGCCAGGATGTATGTAGTTAGTAGCTGCAAGAACTCCGAAAACCAATCCAAGAATGAGCATTATTAGTGCTAAAGCTAAAAAATATTTCCCTGTTTTATTTTCACTTTCCATTTTTTGTAATCATTCCACTTAAATTTATTTTAAAACTTCTTGGGTCGGAAACACCACTTGCATCAGTTGATTTGAGAAATTCTATTAATTCTTTTTTTTCATCCTCAGTTAAATTATAACTAGGCATTTGTGTATTCCCTGTTTGCACTAGTGCAAGTACATAGGCTTCGCTTCTTCCTTTCGCTGAAATAATATTAGTCAAATCAGGCCCAAGATATCCACCTAACCCATACATTTGATGGCAACTTTGGCAATTATATTTCTGCCAAATCAATTCACCTCTTTGAGCTATAGGTCGATTGTATTCTTTTGTATAGATAAAATTTGTTGAAGTATAAAGGTAAAAGGTAAAAGTAAAGAAACTTAAAACCAAAGTAACAAAAATAAGTTTCGGCCAATTTTCTTTCATGATGCTGAAGTTATAAATATCTTATTTTTAAACTGATCAAAAACAAATAACAGCATACCAGTGAACATTATTATTGCTGTAATTAATAACATTTCATTTGCGTACGGGATGCTTTGATATTGAAGGTCGGAAGCTCCCTGTCCCATTAAAATAATTTCATTAACAATAATACCGAAAACAAAAATACTGATTCCAATAATTGAAAAAATCTTGAGTGAAATAAATTCATTAGCTACAATGTACCCCAAAATAAAAATGGTAATAGCGCCTAGCAAAACTAAATGTAAATATCCAATAACTATTGGACGGAATCCAAAGGCCATTGTACTTAATGCAGGGTAAGTTGAGCCAAGTTGTAATAGGAATTTAATGGATACTGCAAATGCTGCTAAAGATAGAAGGCATCGGCCTGAAGTGGAGGTTACTTTGTTAAGAATATCTAGATTAATATACATAATTCTTAATAGTAAGATCCAACTTATAAGTTGTGCTAAAGCAGAGATTACGACGATAATGTATATCCAAACAGGTAATTGCATCCAAAGAGTTGATAAAAAATAAGCAGGGATGAATGAAAAAAAGAAAATCCAAAATATGGTTTTATATGAGTTGCTTAAAATGTTGTGACCTTCCAACTTATCAATTAATAAACCGGCACAGGCAAAAAAGAACCAACCATTATATTGAAAATGTAAAAAGAAATATACTGCGGATAAGTACCAATTTTGATGAATAATATGTTTCGCCATCATATATGCAAGACTAAAAGATCCAATTGAAGATACAGCATTAAAAATTAGTGCAGCTTTAAACCAAAAACTGCTTGCTGTATTTATTCTTAACTTGTTTAAATCTTTCCAATAAACAATTGCAAAAAAATAAGAAACAAGAATTGATAATGTTGAAAAAATATTAGAGAACATTCCGTAGCCTTCAACAGAAAATGCAATCAGCATCCCATAAGCGGTAAAAAGATTCGATATAAGCAGCCATTTGTATTTCTTAAACGAATCTGTCATTCCTTTTCGATAAAGGAATACGACCATCAATGTCATTAATATTTGTGTAACCCAACCAGCAAAAGCAAAATGAGAATGTGCATGCAAAAGATGTTTTTGGTCAACTATTGGTAATGAGAACACAATTTTATATCGTAATACTACACCAATAAAGGCAACAAGGTTTAAATTAATAAATGATATTTTTAGCCATTTATGTAGAAAATCTCTCATATATTTGTAACAAAGATATTTTATTAAACTATTTTGAATATTGATTCAACTCAGCCAAAGGTATGATTATTATCATATTTGGGCATTCAAATATAATCGAATATTGCAAAAAATAATTTAAAGACTATGAAATTAAATCAACTAACAGTTTTAAGCGTTGTAATAGTATTGGGACTTTTTATATCTGCGTGTGGAAATGATTCTTCAAACGGAAGTCAATTGACAAAGAATTCCAACACTCCAGCGGGAAAATCTAATTACGACGCTAAATTTGGAGAAGGTAAATTCAAAGATGTTGTTTTGGATGAAAAATTAAACGAATCTATGGCCGATGCGGGAAATAAAACTTTTACTGCTAAATGTGCAGCATGCCATAAGTTAACTGAAGAAAAATTGGTCGGACCGGGATGGAAAGGAGTTACTTCTAAGCGTCTTCCAGCATGGATTCTTAATTTTATTACCAACACTGATGAGATGATAAATAAAGATCCTGAAGCCCAAGCCCAACTGGAAATTTGTCTTGTAAGGATGCCAAATCAGAGTTTAAGTGATGACGATGCTCGATCTCTTTTGGAATTTATGCGAAAAAATGATGGAGTTAAGTAAATACACTTTGCTAAAATATTTATTCTGAATTAATTTTTTGTTTAGAAATTGTTTGTTTACGAGATAGTTTTCCATTTTAGTTACTTCCCAAAAAT